>DATIET010000203.1:0-6134 GCA_035455615.1 Thermodesulfobacteriota bacterium | reverse complement strand
CCTGTTAAAAGCCCGCATATCCTCGAACGAGGCGAACGCAAGAAAAGCGCTCCAGACACTGAAAGACGCCGAGTACGAGTATTTCGAACAGGATTTGGACGATAACGGAGATAGAGACTTTACAAACTTAATCGGAGCACTCGGCACTGCGGGAACACTCAGAGACCCATCCGGCACAAGTGACACAGAGGATGCGCTCATAGATTCCACTTTCCAAGATGCGGTTTCAAGCGACGGGAGCCCTTCGAGCTCCGCAGATTGTATCGACCCGAAAGCCGGATACTGTCTTTCATGGAGCGCTGATGCCGGCACCGACGCTCAGTCGCTCAAAGGAGACTTCGGATGGGAGGCTTCGATGACGAGCGCGAGGGTCAACGGCAGGAAGGACTTTTCGGCATTCACTGACAAAGTTACGAAATGTACAGTATCGTCACAAGCATCAGGAGCAACCGGCACGTTTGAATCGGGTGTCGATGACCCGGCCTGCGACGGATAAAATTAATCGATACCACCCCAAATACTCCATTCGATGTATTGCCTCCAGGCATTCATTAACATATATTTAGATGTCCGAACATGTCAGAAGCAATACTCAATATCACGAACCTCGTTAAGGATTACAAAACCGGATTCACCGGCAAGAAGACACGTGTCCTGAAGAACGTATCCTTCGACGTTTACAAGGGAGAGGTATTCGGCTTCGTCGGACCTAACGGCGCGGGGAAGACAACGACGTTCAAATCGATACTTGGGTTCGTTACTCCGACCGAAGGGAAGATAGAGCTCCTCGGCCGGGAGCTTTCGAACTCCGGGGCCAAGGGCAGGATCGGATACCTGCCGGAGAACCCTTACTTCTACGATTACCTCACGGGGGAGGAGCTCCTTTACTACATGGGCGAGCTCCACGGCCTCAGGCGGAAATACCTCCACGAAAAAGTAGAGGAGCTGCTACGGAAAGTCCGGATGGAGCACGCAAAAAAGGTGCAGATGAGAAAATACTCGAAGGGCATGCTCCAGCGTATCGGCATCGCCCAGGCCCTCGTGAACGATCCGGAGTTTTTAATCCTCGACGAGCCTATGAGCGGGCTCGACCCGATAGGCAGGAGAGAGATAAAAGACCTGATACTCGAAGAGAAACGGAAAGGAAAAACGATACTCTTGAGCTCCCACATGTTATCCGACGTCGAAGCGCTCTGCGACAGGGTCGGGTTAATCATGGGAGGGACGGTCATAAAGATCGGAAAGATCGGGGACCTGCTTAAAGAGATCCACACGGACTACGAAATGCATCTCGAAGGGCCCGGGGACGAAGTCAAACAGTCAGTAAAAGACCTGAGGGTGGAAATGGATCAGAGGGCCGGATACATAGTGCTCAAGTTCGACGAAGACATCAAGCGGAGGGTCCTCGAAGCCGTCGCACGCACATCGGCCGAGATAGTATCTATCCACCCGCTCAGGAAATCCCTCGAAGGGCTTTTTGTAGAGGAAGCCAAAAAGGGGAACACTCAAAAGGAACAGTAAAGGCTTCGGTATCTGTCAAGCAAACAAGTTAAGATGAGAAGAATACTGAGCGTCGCACACAATACATTCATAGAGGCAATCAGGGACAGGGTCCTATACAGCCTGATTCTATTTGCGATAATAATGATACTGAGCTCTCTCGTATTCGCCAGCATATCGGCTGAGCAGTACAACAAGATAGTCAAGGACCTGGGGCTCACCGCCATATCCATAATCGGAATCCTCATATCCGTTTTTCTGGGCATCGGTCTCGTATACAAAGAGGTGGAGAGAAAAACCGTTTACAACATTTTCTCGAAGCCTATAAAGAGATACGAATTCATATTCGGGAAATATCTGGGTCTAGGGATCACACTTTTCGTAATCACTGTCGGCATGGCGCTTATTCTATTCCTGCTGGTGCTGTTAATTGAAATAAGATACGAAGGGCTTATAAGTTTTTATTACGGGGGTCATTACTACGCGGAATTTTTCAACGCGGTGTATTTCGAATACCTCGAATTCCTCGTCGTCATAGGCATTGCGCTCGTATTCTCGAGCTTCACAACCCCCATCATGAGCGCGCTGTTCACCTTTTTCGTCATCGCGATAGGCCGCTTCTCGAGCGATATCAGACTATTCGCCGAGGAAGTGAAAAGCCCATTCACCGCGCTCTTTTCAGAAGCGGTATACAGAATAATTCCCAATCTGGAAAAATTCGACGTGAGGAGCGAGGCCGTATACGGAGGTATCGTCAACCCCGATCTGATTCTGTATACGACAGTATATGCGGTCATATATACACTCGCACTACTCATACTCGCGACCATTATTTTCGAGAGGAAAGAGTTTAAATAGCAGATGTCAGCCAGGACCGCGATAAAACCTTTGATCGCCCTCGTCATACTGGCCGCTCTCGTTGCGGTATCGATCCCGTTTCAGATCAGGATCGACGAGATAAGAGGCAAGTTCCGGTCAGTCGAAGAGAGCCTTTACATATCGTCTTCGTCCTTGAAGAAGCTGTCCCTAGGCTACAACGATCTCCTCGCGGACATATACTGGATAAGGGCGCTCCAATACTTCGGCAGTAAAACGCCCGGCGAGCAGAACCCCGAGCTCCTCTATCATTACTTCGATATTATCACGGACCTCGACCCGAAGTTCGTGAACGCATACAGGTACGGGGGCACTTTCCTCGCTGAGCCCCCGCCTTTCGGGCTCGGGGAAACGATGAAGGGGATCGAGCTATTCGATAAGGGAAGGAGCAACAACCCCGAAAATTACAAGCTGCCTCTCGAAGAGGCATTCATCTACTATTTTTATCCGAAAGACTACGAAAAAGCCGCCGAGCTCTTCAGGGAGGCCTCCGAAAAACCGGGCCTCTCCCCGCTGAGAAAGGCCTCGATGACCGGCATGGCGGCGTCCGCTCACGCGAGAGGAGGGAACAATGAGCTTTCGAGGAAGATCTGGGAAATCATTTACGAAACGAGCCCGAGCGACGGGAGGAGGGAATTCGCGCTCAGGAATATAAACGAGATAGACACGATGGCCCTCGAAGATAAACTCACGGAATCATTAAAGGAATACGTAAATCGCTACGGGAGGCTGCCGTCGTCGCCTGAAGATTTGGCTCGGTCGGGGGTAGTCAAAAACGGAATTCCGGAAGCGCCGGTGGGAGGCAAATTTATCTTCGCTCCCAAAATAGAAGCGATAAAAAGCTCCGAGCTCTCGAAGCGGAAAATCCAGGAGGGCACGACTTTTCTAAACGCGAAGTCCGCCAGATATAAAAAGCTATACGGGGATTATCCGAGGAGCCTGGATGAGCTCAGAAAATTCATTGAGCTCGAGACAACCGCGGATTTCCCTGCTCATCCGCTGGGCGAAGAATACGTATACGATCCGGAGACCGGGAAAGTGGAATCAAGCGTCGTAGTCGACTGAACCGCCCGGGAGCAGGCTCAGCTTATCTCCAGAACGACGAACTCCCTTACGCCGCCCGGGGCATGGACCTGAACGTCGTCGTCCACCCGCTTTCCTATAAGCGCCCTCCCAATGGGCGAAGTTATCGAAATGAGACCGTTATCGGGCTCTGACTCGTCGGGACCCACCAGCTGATAAGTCACTGTCTCCCCGGTCTCGAGGTTCTCGAGTTTGACCCTGACCCCGAACGTTACCCTGTCCTTGTTCCTGAGCTCGGCCGGGTCGATAATTTCCGCCCTGCTGATTTTACTCTCAAGCTCCTGAATTCTCCCTTCCACGAAGGATTGCCTTTGTTTCGCCGTCTCGTACTCGGCATTCTCCGACAGGTCCCCGAGAGACCTCGCGAATTCGATCAGCTTTATCACTTCCTGTCTTTCTACGGTCTTCAGCCTGCGGAGCTCTTCCTGCATTTTTTTATATCCATTGGGAGTCATCGGCACTCTTTCTACGGTCATACTAAAATCCTCCTGGAGCTGTTAAGGGAGCGGAAAAGGAAATCGTCTCAAGCGGATTAAATCATATTCGGATAACATAAACATGGTGCTCAATTATACAACACTTAATAATAGTCCTGAATAGCCTTGACGTCGAGACCCTTCCTGATAAGCACCTCGATTGCGCCTACGGCGGCCCTGGCCGCCGAAATAGTCGTAAAGTAGGGGACCCTGTGGACGAGCGCAGTCCGTCTGATCGAGTAGGACTGCTCCACCTCTTTCTGCCCGAATGTCGTGTTCACGACGAGCTGAACCTCCCCGTTCTTGATATGATCGACTACGTGCGGGCGGCCTTCGATTACCTTCTTTACCACCAGGCACCGTACGCCTATGCTTTCGAGATATGCGGCGGTCCCGGCCGTCGCCATGATGCCGAACCCCAGGCCTTCGAGCTCTTTTACAAACAGAGATAGCTTGGGCTTGTCCTCGTCCTTCACGCTTATGAACGCCGTCCCGGCGAGGGGGAGGTCGCTCCCTGCAGCGATCTGCGCCTTGGCGAAAGCCATGCTGAGGTCCATGTCGATGCCCATCACCTCCCCCGTGGATTTCATCTCGGGGCCGAGAATAGTGTCCACGCCAGGGAATTTGATGAACGGGAAGACGGATTCCTTGACGCAGTAGTGTATTGGGACGATCTGTCTCGTAAATCCCAGCTCCTCGAGCGTCTTCCCTATCATGACCTTGGTCCCGAGCTTTGCGAGCGGGACTCCGATGGCTTTGCTGACGAAGGGTACCGTCCTGCTCGCGCGGGGATTCACTTCCAGTATATATACGATATTGTCTTTTACGGCAAACTGTATATTGACAAGACCCCTGACCTTTAGCGCAAGGGCGAGCTCTATTGTCTGAAGCTTTATCTCTCTTATTACGCGGGCTCCGATCGAGAAAGGGGGAAGGACCATGGCGCTGTCCCCGGAGTGGACCCCGGCCTCCTCTATGTGCTCGAGCACCCCTCCGATGACTACCGTCCTGCCGTCGGACAGGGCATCGACGTCGACTTCCTTGGCGTCTTTCAGGAACTTGTCGATGAGAACGGGCCGGTTGGGGGAGACCTTTACAGCTTCTCTGATGTAACGCCTGAGCGATTCCTCGGCGTAGACGATCTCCATGGCGCGGCCTCCCAGGACATATGAAGGCCTGACGACTATAGGATAGCCTATATCGTTCGCTATCCTGATAGCCTCCTCCTGGCTCCTCGCTATACCGCTCTCGGGCTGCCGGAGCCCGAGCTCCTCGACGAGGTCCCTGAACCTCTCCCTGTCCTCAGCAAGGTCGATGCTGTCAGGCGATGTGCCGATGATTTTCACACCCCTCTCCTCGAGCGGTATAGCGAGCTTGAGGGGGGTCTGGCCGCCGAGATGCACTATCACCCCTTCCGGTTTTTCCCTCCCGATTATGGAGAGGGTATCCTCGAGCGTGAGGGGCTCGAAATATAGCCTGTCCGATGTATCGTAATCGGTGCTCACGGTCTCGGGGTTGCAGTTCACCATTATCGCTTCGTAACCCTCCTCCCTCAAGGAGAACGAGGCATGTACACAGCAGTAATCGAATTCGATGCCCTGCCCTATCCTGTTAGGGCCGCCGCCCAGGATCACGACCTTGGACCTATCCGTCGGCGGGGCTTCGTCTTCCGTTTCGTAGGTCGAGTATAGGTAAGGCGTGTACGCTTCGAACTCCGCGGCGCACGTGTCGACCATTTTATATACGGAGCCGATATTATTCCTGAGCCTCGATTTTCGCACGTCGTCCTGTGATTTACCCGTAAGCTCTGCGATCCTTATATCGGAGAACCCGTACTCCTTGGCCTTCCTCAAAAGGCTCCCGTTCATCTTCCGCGCAGAGGACTCGAGCCTCTCCTCCATTTGAACTATCTGCTCTATATTCCGGAGGAACCACCTGTCTATATATGTAAGACCGAAAATTTCCTCGATATCCATCCCGCACCTGAAAGCGTCGGCGATATACCAGAGCCTGTCCGAATTCGGGGTCCTTAATTTATCCCTTATAAGGCCACTATCAGCGGACATGGGCTCGAATCCCGAGGAATCTATCTCTAGAGACCTCACGGCCTTCTGGAGCGATTCCTTAAATGTCCTCCCTATCGCCATGACCTCGCCCACGGACTTCATCTGCGTCGTGAGTGTGGGATCGGTCTGGGGG
>DATIET010000202.1:0-8172 GCA_035455615.1 Thermodesulfobacteriota bacterium | reverse complement strand
TGTACTATTTCGAGGTATATACCACGGCTGCGCGCGATAAGGATTTTATCGCCTCGCTGTTAAAGATCATCCCGAGAATGGCGCTCGCCTTTATCGTAATTCCGCTGCTTGTGTACGTGGCTTCGTATACACCCTATTTCTACCACGGCAACTCGTTCCAGGACTTCCTTAATCTCCAGGGGAACATGTACGGGTATCACGGCGGGGTAACCGCTGACCATCCTTACCAGTCGCCGTGGTGGAAATGGCCTCTGATGCTGAGGGCTGTCTACCTCCATTACGAGGACCTGGGGGAGGGGTTGAGGGCTCACATTTATTTATTGGGGAATCCGTTCATTTGGTATACGGGCATATTGTTTTTCATCCTGGGAGTAATCCAGGCGGTAAGAAAGGAAACACCCGCTCTCCTTTTCACCGTGTTGAGCGTTTTTGCGTACTGGCTCCCCTGGGCGTTTTCTCCAAGAAAGGTCGTATTCCTTTATCATTTCCTTCCCTCGTTGGTATTTTTACTTTTGACAAGCACTTATTTTCTGAACGAGTTGTGGAACAGCTCCGGTAAAGGGAAAATACTCGTAGGATTGTATCTTTGCATCGCGGGCGGAGTCTTCTTCTATTTCTATCCCGCACTAGCTGCGCTGCCGCTCAAAGAAATGGAGATCGACCGCTACATGTGGCTCAGTACGTGGAGGTAATCTAATCGCTATTATCCTGCAGCGGCGGTCTCAGTGAGCGGAGTTGCGGCTATTGGAACCTGGAGTCCCGGGACGTAATATGAAAAAATCGGATATAGCTGTTTCCATAGTACTCGGTGTAATAATATCTGCATTCATAATAGCGATATTGGGCACTCTCAGGGACGAGCTCCATATCCAACATTTACCCTATTATCTGATTTGGCCAGCTTTTTTGATAATTATTCCGGCTTTCGTGATACTCTGGGTATATGTCTCTTCTCACTTGGGATCTAAGTTCAACGTTCTTTTTCAATTCGGGAAGTTCATACCGATAGGGGTTTCGAATACCGCAATCGATTTCGGAATATTGAACTTTTTGATGTTCCTCACGGGTATTCACAAGGGCTACATGTTCTCGGTATTCAAGGGGGTTTCGTTTCTCTTCGCGGTGGCTAACAGTTACGTTTGGAATAAGTTCTGGGCGTTCGAGAGCATGGAGAGGGACGGCATGGGGAAGCAGTTTGTCAAATTCATTATCGTGTCGGCCATAGGCTTTGCGATCAATGTCCTGGTCGCTTCATTCATCGTTAACGTGATCGGCCCCATGGGCGGCGTTTCACCCGTGATATGGGCGAACATAGCGACACTCGCATCTATAATCGTTGTCATTCTCTGGAATTTCCTCGGATATAAGTTCCTGGTTTTTCAGAAGTAACTCAATAGCTGACCCATCCGAATTTGTTTATCCAGAGCACGCCCCAGAGATTGACGAGAATGCCGATGCTTATGAGGACTTTATGGTGCCACCTGATGTCGTTTCCGATGCCTTTAACCGTCAGCAGGAAAAGGAAAGGATAAAAGTCCATCGCGAATCTGTATCCGAACTGAGAGAATCCCCAGGTGCCGTGGAAGAAGTTAGCCGTTGCTACGAGCAAAATGGAAAGCCAGCACCCAATTGCAAGCTTGTTTCGTATACCCGCGAATAACGCGTATATAAACGCCGGCGTTGTGATCCAGATCGCCGTGCCGCTCCATGAGGGGGTCACATACGGGAATCCGTCAATAAACTTGGGAAAGCCGCCGAATATGACCTTCAGGTTTCTCGGTATGTATGTGATGTCGAATATGCCTTTCTGGTACCATGGCTCCTCGAGAATCCCCGGTATAAGGTAATAGGAGATGTCGAACGGCGTATTGAACCTGAGCACGTTATATCCGGCATTCAAAAGTATGAAGATCCCCGTCCCTGCCCCTAGCCACACAAGCGGTCTCAGGTTTATTCTCCTGTATAAGCTCGGGCCCGCGCCACGCCTGTACCATTCGTCTGAGTACATAGCGAGGAAGAACGGCATTGAAAGAATAGTCGGAAGCCGTGTCCAGTAGGATGCCCCCAGGGCGGCTCCCGTAAAAAAGGGGCGGGATTTATAGAGGGTCAGAAGGATTGCTGAGAATAGAAGGGTTGCGGATACGGTGTGTGAGAACGTCCAAACCCCGCCGGCGGTCGCTACCCACCAGTGTATCGTTCCGAATCCGAACATCGCGGCTGTCCAAAGCTGAACGCTTCTGCTGTTCGACAGCGCCCTCGCGGCCAGGAAGGCGAGTGAGACGTTCAGGCTCCCGAAGAAGATCGATATGAGCGTCTGATTGGTCGAAAGTCCCCAGACGGCAACGACAGGCAATATCAAAAATGCCGGGAGCGGCGGAGGCACGATATAGTATTTCCCGTCAAAGGGGACTATCTCGAGCCACGATACGTCTTCGGTAAGATAGAGCCTTCCATGGAGAATTGCGTCGGCAAGCCTGACGAAATTGTTAAACGGCGTGGGATGGTCTTCCTGGGTAAAGAAGTAGATTGCAAAGGACAGAGCGAATATTGCTAGAAAAAAGAATAGAGCTGCCCGGCCGCTGCCTCTGTACGTTTCTCTCTGTTCCATGTAAAAATCACCTGTTTACGATCCGATGATCTTATATGTATATAACTTCATTATATGGCAAAGATAATCGAAGATTACGCCGCTGGTCAGCTTGGTCTCCCCGTAAATCCTGTCCTGAAAAATGATAGGTACCTCAACCACTCTGTCGTATTTTCCTCTCACCAGGATTTCAAGCGCTATCTTGAACCCCTTCGGACTTAAATGAACATTTTTTATCACCCCGCGCTTGAGGAAGAAGAATCCGGACATCGGGTCTTTGACATTCGTGAGCCCTATTACTGCGAGGCTCGCAATTCGCGATGAAATCTTTCTGCGGAGCGCCCAATCCCCGATCCCGCCCCTCTCCACGTAACGGCTCCCAATCGCCATATCCGCTTCCCCTTTTAGTATCGGGGCTAGCAGTTCCGGAATCTTTTCCGGCGGGTGGCTAAGGTCGGCGTCCATCACGCCCAGTATTGCACTCTCCGACATGCCGAAGCCGTCTAAAACGGCTGAAGACAGCCCCCTCTTATTAACCCGCCTGAGCACTTCGAGCCCGGCGTACTTTTTCTTGAGCTCCTCCGCCGTCTGCCATGTCCGGTCGGGCGAGTCGTCGTCCACCACGATTACTTTGCCGTCGATGCCCGAGTCCCTGAATGCGCCGAATACCCTTTCAAGCAGTATGGGTAGATTATCAGACTCATTATACGTCGGTATTACAAGCGTGATGTCCATTTCGCGCGTCACTATTAATATCCACTCATAACGATGAAAAATAAAGGGCGCGGAGCGATATTTTCGGCTAATAGCGACCACGCCCCGTCTTATCTCAAAAGGCCCAGCCGAACCTTACATACTGTATCAGCAGCAGCGAGTAGAGTGTGAGCGATACGAATATGATCAGATAGTCGACGGCCCTCCGCCTGCCCAAAAGCGAGAGAGCTATGAAAACCGGGAACATCGAGAGCGTATAGCGCGGGATGCTCAGCCAGAACGAGGTCGAAGTCACGAGAAGCCAGGTCGCAAGGGCGTACAGGCTGTAAGACAGGCGTATCCTGAAAAATGAATAGACAATGAGCGCGAGACTAATTACCGCGAATATCGGCTCAGCCATTCCGGCCATCACTGCGGCTTGGGGCTCCCTCCAGAACGCGCTCCCCACTGAGTACAAAAATCCCTTGTAGGGGAAATCGAGATGTTTATTCCAGTGCTGGTTCTGAATTTCCATAAACTTCAGAGGGTCCCCGAACGTAGCGTAATTTACCGCCAGGTAATACGCGAATCCGAGTGCGATTACCGCCAGCCATAATATGTTTTTCCTTGTTTCCCTTATTCTAAATCCCTTTTGATGCAGGTACTCGACGATGAGGACGGGGAGCAGGATTATTCCGGTAATTCTCGTCGTGGCGGCCAGCATGCCGAATATTCCCGCAAGTGTCCAGCTCCCCCTTCTCGCATGGTAAAAGGATGCGATCGAGAGGGCCAGGAAAAGACTCTCGGTATATCCCGCATGGAGGAAAATAGCGGTCGGGAAGACGGATATATATATAACCGACCTGAACGCGTCATCGCTCTCGTAATCGAGTCTTACGAGCTTGAAGAGATAAAATACAAGGGCCGCGTAAGCGAGGTTCGATACGAGAAGCGCGGACAGAAGATAATTCTTGAATATCAGGGAAAATATCTTGATCATGTACGGATATAGTGGAAAGAACACGATTTGCAGGTTTCTTTCGTCGTTTGTCGAGCTCGTGTATCCGTATTCCGCTATATCCAGATAGTGCTGCGTGTCCCAGACGTTCCAGATGGAAATGATGGAGTCCGGGTATATATTCTCGAGGAGTATGTAGGCAACGTATGCGAGGCCAAACGTCCAGACGATCGTTATCAGGACGATAAGGATTAGATCTCTCACCGGAGGGCCGAATTTCATATAGTACCGGGTCTATCTGACTTCAAGTCGTTCATCTTGTTTATTTTTACCGGGAATCGATTATCGTATATTATGTTAATCTAATATTGTGAAATATTGAATATATCATACCAAATATCTATGAACACCCCTTTTCAGATTTATAAGAAGTTTTCTCATTTCACCGTCCCTGTTTTATTTTTCGTAATCGGTTTTATCGTTTACTATATCACACAGCCGCGCGTACCCGACCCTTTCAACTATTTCAATTATCTCGCAGACGCATTTCTTCACGGCAGGCTCCACGTAACCGATACCCCGTTTTATTTCGAAGAGCTGATTCATAAAGGTGGTAAATCCTATACGATCTACCCCCCGTTCCCCGCGTTCCTTCTTATGCCGTTTATCGCCGTCTTTGGGGTTTCCTTCAAACAGGTACTCCTGTCATTTCTCCTGGGCGGAATCAACATCTCACTCGTATACCTTATGCTGGGCAGGCTCACCGCCGCGAGGGATCTCCGGATATGGCTGACGGTCCTCTTCGGGTTCGGGACCATCCATTGGTTCACCGCCACCGTTGGCTCCGTCTGGTATTTCGCGCAAATATCCTCCATGACTCTGATGCTGCTGGCCGTCTACTGCACCTTAAGCGCCAGGAGCCCCCTGTTGGTCGGCCTCCTCCTCGGGGCTTCGTACTGGTCGAGATTACCTACGATCCTCACTCTGCCCTTTTTTATCATAATGCTTTCATATACCGGACTCCCGGAGCGGGAAAGCGGGCCCCGCATATGGAGGTTCAGGCTAAAACCCGCACTTCTGGTCTGCGCCGGTGCGGGACTGTTCGTCCTCCTCAACTTTCTCTATAACTACGTCCGGTTCGGCACGGTCCTTGACACCGCCTACGTCATACATTCGATCTCCCCCGCTAAGGAAAAGCTATCGCCCTGGTTTAACGAGGGCTTATTCGACCTCTCGTACATCCGCTACCACATTCAAGTCTTTCTTCTCCAGCCCCCGGTTTTCATCGACAAGTGGCCGTATATCATCCCTTCTAAGGTTGGCCTGTCGATCCTCGTTACGACGCCCGCATTCATTTTCGCCCTGTTTTCGGGAATTCGAAACAGGCTCTCCCTCGCGTGCTGGTCGGCCGTGCTGCCGACCGCGTTCCTGATATTCATCAAAAGCGGTACCGGGTGGACGCAGTTCGGCTACAGGTATGCGCTCGATTTTTATCCCTTTCTCCTTCTCCTGACCTTAAAAGGCATCGGCGAGGAGCTGAAATGGTATCACAAGGCGTTGATAATTCTAAGCGTGCTGGTGAACATCTGGGGCGTGCTGTTCCTGAACATATTCGAGTGGTACAATCTTTATTGACCTCATACCCTGCGTTATGTATTTTACAATTTAAAATTTCATCCGGCTCCCCTAAATGGATAGACCCCAGAAGCTGCATAAATACCTGATACCATTAGCCGTTTATATACTGTTAATATCCCTGATTTTCCTGATGATGCATATAATCTCATGGTCCCTCGCTGCAACCGCATCGGCATTCCTGATGCTGTCAGTCTCTTTGATTCTCAAGTCCGATATGAAGGATCTCGGGTGGGACCCGCGGGGCGCGCTCACCGGTCTCGCGGTTACAATCGCAATACTCTTTGTTTATACCGCCGTCCTCGCCGGATACGGTATATACGCGGGAAAGACGCTCACGTTCAATAAGCTCTCATATTCCTTCGTCCTCATCCAGCTTTTGCTCGTGGCGCTGCCGGAAGAGATTTTTTTCAGGGGTTATCTGCAGCAGAAACTCGGAAACACGGTAAAAGGGATAATAGCCGTGAGCCTCCTCTTTGCGCTAGCGCATTTCGTGACCCTTTGCCTCGGGGGCGGACACGGATTATCGGTCTGCTCTCAGGCGGTGCTTACGTTTTTCCCTTCCCTGGTTATGGGCTATCTGTATATGTCGACGGGAACGCTTTGGGCGAGTATCATTTTTCACTTCCTCGCCAATATAGTCCATATCTCGTCAGGACTTTCTTGAGAACGCCTAAGAGGCGGGTGGCATCTTGTTCGGGCGGAGGCCCGACGCAGGTGTTTCGATCCCCGATATTCCCTGTTTGTCCCGGTTCGGTTAAAATACTGTAATTATTTTATTTCTTAGAGTGTTATAATTATTACAGGGGACGCAGGATGGATACTGTAAGATTGGGTCTTGCCCAGATAAACGTGCGTGTAGGCGATGTGGAAGGGAATCTCCGCAAGATTCTCGGATACATTAAAAACGCGCGGGCAGAGGGAGTGGATATTTTATGCTTCCCGGAGCTCGCGGTTACGGGCTACCCGCCCGAGGACCTGCTTCTGAAGCCGCGGTTCATAAGCGACAACCTCAAAGCGCTCGACAGGGTGAGAAAGGCAGCCGACGGTATCACCGTCGTTCTGGGTTTCGCCGACCGCGGGGAGGATATCTACAACGCGGCTGCGATCCTCCACAATAAAGAGCTCGCGGATATCTACCGCAAGCACTATCTCCCGAACTACGGCGTTTTCGACGAGAACAGGTACTTCCAGTCGGGGCTCAGGGCGCCCGTGTACAAGCTGGGCGACGTGGTCTTCGGTGTGAACATATGTGAGGATATATGGTATCCCGGGGACCCCACGAGGAGACAATCCATACTCGGCGGCGCTCAGATAATAATCAATATTTCCTCGTCTCCTTATTATTCGTCGAAGGTTAAGGCGCGCGAGCAGATGCTCGTTACGAGGGCTAAGGACTACTCGGCCGTCGTCGCCTACTGCAACCTGGTGGGAGGGCAGGACGAGCTCGTATTCGACGGCCACAGCGTGATCATCGGTGAGCGCGGGGAGATACTGGCCAGAGCAAAGGGATTCGAGGAAGACCTCCTCGTCTCCGACATCAACATAGACCGGGTGTTCAGGTCGCGCATGCACGACCCCAGGAGGAGAAAGGAGCAGCTTACGATGAAGGCTCACTCCGATAACGCGGAGGTGATCGTTCTAGACGCAAAAAAAGACAGGGCTCCGCGTAAGCCCGCTCTTAAGCCCAGGGTGGAGGACTTTTTACCGGTCGATGATGAAATTCTCAAGGCGCTCGTGCTCGGGACCAGGGACTATGTGACCAAAAACGGTTTCAGGAAGGCCGTGGTCGGCCTTAGCGGTGGGATAGATTCGGCCCTCGTGACCGTGATCGCCGTCGAGGCGCTCGGCAGGGAGAACGTCGTCGCCGTTTCGATGCCCTCCAGATACAGCTCGAAGGGGAGCGTCGGGGACTCGGAAAAATTATCGAAGAATCTGGGCATCGAGCTCCTCAACATACCGATCGAAAAGGCTTTCAGGGCTTACGGTGAAATGTTCTATGGGGTTTTTGCGGGGCTCAGAGAAAACACGGCCGAGGAGAACCTCCAGGCCCGTATAAGGGGGAACATACTCATGGCCCTCTCGAACAAGTTCGGATGGCTCGTCCTCACTACCGGCAACAAGAGCGAGATGAGCGTCGGATACTGTACGATATACGGAGACATGGCCGGAGGGTTCGCCGTTATCAAGGACGTGCCCAAGACGATGGTGTACAGGGTTTCGAGCTACTACAATTCATGGAGAAAGAAGGAAGTTATACCTTCCGCGATTTTGACCAAACCCCCTTCGGCCGAGCTCA
>DATIET010000201.1:0-3850 GCA_035455615.1 Thermodesulfobacteriota bacterium | reverse complement strand
CTGCTGGCCCGCACGCGTGGCAGGTCTTCCGGATAATACATCCGTGCTGATCTTTACAGCCGTACAATCACCGGAAGTGCCTGATGAGATATTCGAGACGCAGTGTAAGTCTCTCGATGAAGAGTTTGAAAATATCCGACGTGCTGTGGAATAATCTCGGATCAGATCCCCGGCTTCGGAAAATCATTTAGAATCGGTCAAACAGACCACCGTGTGACCGATTCTAATATTATTCGACTTCGAGATGGTTTATAAGTTGTTCACCATACAGGAATCTCCATCCGAGCCTGAAGATACACTTACTCGCTCAGCTTCTTGACAGGGGCTTCGATTTTCATTTCCCCTGCGTTCTCGAACTTGAGGTCGAGCTCGATCTTTCCCTTCCCGGTGACCGGCTCTTTCAGGTCCATGAGCATGATATGAGTGCCGCCCGGCTTGAGCACGACGCCCTTCCCCGCCGGAATAACGAGCGCATCGATCATATTCATGATCGCGACGCCCTCTTCGTCTACTACCGTCTGATGAATCATCGTGTTTCCTGAAATACTGCTCGTAACGCTGAGCAGCCTGTCGTCGGCCGTCCCGTTATTCTTTATGGTCATATAAGCCGCTGCCACGGGGGACGACGGGGGTACTTCACCCACCCATGCGCCTTCGACCACGACCTTGCTCTCGGCGAACGACAAACCTGTCAATACAAATAAAACCGCAAGAGAAAATATGTACTTTTTCATTTTAATCTCCTTATTATATTGATGAGTTTTCAATCATTCCTTCGGGAAGCCGGGTTTTCCCCCGGCCTCCCGAGCTTATCAAGTATATCACCATGACCTTATTTATACGGGAAATGGTAAAACACAGACGCTATCAGCCTGTACTCGAATTCCTCGTCATTCGTGACCGGGAAACCGGCGCCGAAGCCCACGTGGAGCTCCTGGCTCTTGAACGGCTTGAATTTGACTCCCGGGTCGATGTTGAGGACGGACTCCCCTTCCTCCTCGCCGTTTAGCACTGTCTCACCGTCGAACTCGAGGAGGACTTCGAGCCACTCAGTCGCGTGCACGAGCGTCGAGAGGTTGTAGCCGAGCTCGTCGCCCTCGTTCTGGTCCCCCTTCTGATTCACAGGGAACCCGATGTGAAGGAATGAAACGACTTCGAGGATCTTGTACTTCCAGCCGAACGACATGAAAGGCTCGATCTCGAATATATTGTCGCTCCCTATGCCCTTTTCGTCGTCCCCGGTGGGAAGTCCAAACTCGAGACCCCCGCCGAGGAGAATCCCGTATTCTTCGAGAAAGAAGGTCGCGAGCTTGACTCCAATCTCTATGTTGTTGAAATGGTTCACGTCCTTGCCCTCGTCGGGGTTGATGAACGTATAGGGTATGTCGGCCTCGATGCTGATGTTTCGAGTAAACGCATACTCGAGCTCGAGGTTCACGGTGCTTTCCTTGAATTTAGAAGGCCCTTCCCCTTCCTCGCCGAGCTCCTCGTCCTCGACCTCGCCGTCGACGTCGAGGAAGAAGTAGTCGAGCCTTATTTTCGTATCGGGCGAGGGCGACTCGGCGATTAGAGGGTGCGAGAAATGGAGACCGTCCGGGTTGTTGTGATAATCGTGTGCGAATACGGGAAGTACAGTACGTAATGACAGAAACATAGCTACAGCAAACATCCAAAATGCGAGCCTGGTGCATGAGTAAGACATATTATTGCTCCTTTGTGCATTAATCAGCGATTACGGAAAGACGGAATCTGCCCGCAGCTGAATTCTTGATGTGTGATATGAAAATGTGAGGTTAAGAAATAAATAAAGGAGGGGAACGGCCGGTATTGCTTGAGATGATTAAATCGTACTTTATTTCCTCTTCATGGATACGAAGTAAATCCATATCGGCGTTATGTGAAAAAAGATTATCGCTGATAAGACCAAGAAGCTGACTGCTTTTGCTGGATATTGCGGTCTGACCGAGGCTCACGATCGACTGCTTTTCGGGGGCGCTCTGTCCGGTCGAGAGCGAGGATGTCCCGAAGTCCTTGGCGATTATAACGGCGCTCGAGCAGGGCACATTCACGAATTCAATATCTCCGGATTCGTCCCGGGAAACGGAAAAGAGTATAAAAAATATAGCAACGACGGGGATAATTAGGTGTCTCAGGGATGAATTTTGACTATTGCCTGCCATGCGCACGGGATTAAATTAACATGCTTTTGAAGGGGTTGTAAAGAGGGGTCGCAATCACTTGCCATGCACGGCGAGGTACGCCGCGTCCCCGAATGACGCAGTAATCTCAAGGCCGAGCTTGTGCGCATTCAACATGGCATCAAGCATCGAGTCCGGAGAAACATCGAAGGGCTCATTCTGAATAAACGGTAATTCAACGGCGGCTTTGCATATCTTACGAAGTGTCTCCATATCGTGCTCCGGGTTTAACGACATCTGACCCAGATGCGCCGGCAGGCCTACACCGGAAAAGAAAGCGCCGACTTTATGGGCCTCGTCGTCCTTTCCCTCGAGAACGAGGTGCGTCATGAGACCGATCGCAACCATCTCGCCGTGGAGGTAGTTTTTGTGGAGAGAAGGAATTACGGTAAGGCCCTGAGCGACACAGTGGGCGGTAGCCAACCCGCAGCTTTCGAACCCTATTCCGCTCATTAGCGTGTTAGCCTCGACGACACGCTCTACAGATTCATTAACCTGTGAATCCCTCACGGCCTCGACAGCCTTAACGCCGTGATCATAGAGCGTATTTGCACATAGCTCGGCTATTGCGACAGAGGCTATGGTGGGACGCGTGCCCAGCATTGCTTTCCCCTTCGAATTCTGGAAACAGGTGCGCGCTTCATACCACGTTGCCATTGCGTCTCCCATGCCGGATACGATAAAACGCACCGGGGCCTGAGCGGCGATTCTCGTGTCGACTATAACGAGAGCAGGGTTGAGCGGATAGAGCTCGACACCCCGAAATTTACCGTCAGAAAAATATATCGCCGACAAGCCCGCGCATGGGGCGTCCGTCGATGCGGTCGTTGGACATATGACGGCAGGCACGGACAGGCGGTAAGCCACGCCCCTCCCGGTATCCAGGCACTTTCCTCCGCCGATCGCGACAATAGAATCTACAGGAGTTCTTTCCTTCATTAACAACTCCGTCACGCGCTCGATTTCCTCGAAAGAACACTCCCCCGAAAATGTGACGAGAGTCCAGACAATGCCTGAGCGTTTTAAACTTTGCGATATCATCTCGCCAAACCTTTTTTCCCCTCCCCCCGAGAGCAGAACGGCCGTGTGGCCGCTGCCGACAAGCCCGAGATAGAGCCCGAGATTTCTCAGAACGCCGTCCCCCTGTATATATTTTTGCGGAGTGTTGAGGACATTTGGAATGATTTTATTCGCGCTTGCTTCGGCGGAGAAAACCTTTTCCGGAGAAAACGGTTCATGCGTCGAGCCTGTAACTTTCTTCACCCTTCCCATCGTTTCATCTCCCAATTCAAGACCGATTAGTAACAAATTTTTCTGAAATATAACATAAAGAAGAAAGTAATAAACCGTGAAAATATAGTACTGGGCGCTAAGACATTTCAGTACCACTTAACAATCTATCAAGATCAAAATTCTCAACCCCACCCTGCAAAAAATATAGGTTATTCGATTGCATCGTTTTGGGTATCCGATTCATAATATCAATTACAAATATTTTAGTCGAAGTTGAGTGCAGGAAATTAGAAATACACTTATTAATCTCAGAATCTTTGAACCCATACCCAACAATTATTATTGTTGTTGAATTGGACAAAGCATCATTAAATCTCTCGAAAAGTGGTTTAAAGTAATCCGCCCCATATATATGAATT
>DATIET010000200.1:0-2017 GCA_035455615.1 Thermodesulfobacteriota bacterium | reverse complement strand
ATAGAATTTAATGCGCCTACTCATTTTGATCTATTGATTACACCACCTTTTCCAAGCAAGATTGAACGTGAAGAGAGCAGAGCTATAAGCAAAGGAGACAAAATGAGCCCTAAGAGAATAATAGATGAGTTAGGAAACATTTAAGTGGATTGATTGGGTGAGACCAATATCGAGAAGTAATTTAGAAAAAAGGGGAGGGTGGTTGCCCTCCCCGTGCTAATTCTCAAATTCTAACTCTTTTCCTTTTCAACTATGATCGCGATACCCATACCGCCTCCGATGCAGAGGGCGGCCAGGCCGCGCTTCGCCTTCTTCCTCTTTCCGAGCTCGTGAAGGAGCGTGACGAGGATCCTCGTACCGGAAGCGCCGATCGGATGGCCGAGCGCGATTGCGCCGCCGTTCACGTTGATCTTCTCTTCGGATATCGGGAGGTCTCTCAGCACCGCCAGGGACTGCGCCGCGAAGGCTTCGTTGAGCTCGAAAAGGTCGATGTCGTCGAGCGAGAGCTTGGCCTTGTCGAGCGCCTTCTGGATCGCCGGTACCGGGCCTATGCCCATGATCGAAGGGTCTACTCCGCCCACGGCGTAGGCAACTATAGACGCTACGGGCTTGAGTCCGAGCTCCTTCGCCTTCTTCTCGGACGTGACCAGTACTGCCGCAGCGCCGTCGTTGATGCCGGACGCGTTACCGGCGGACACGGTCCCGCCCACTTTGAACACCGCGCGGAGACCCTTTAGCGTCTCAAGGGTCGTATCGCCCTTCGGGTGCTCGTCCTTCTCGAAAGCGATGGGGTCGCCTCTCCTCTGGGGGATCATGATCGGAACGATCTCGTCCTTGAACTTCCCCTCGTCCTGAGCGGCCTTGCACTTCATCTGGCTCTTGTATGCGAATGCGTCCTGCTCGTCTTTTGTAATGTTGTAGGATTCCGCGAGGTTCTCCGCGGTTACGCCCATGTGGTAATCGTTGAATATGTCCCAGAGGCCGTCGTACACCATTCCGTCCACGATTTCGTCTTTAGGCATGCCCATCCTGTAGCCGTAACGGGCTTTCTGCAGATAGAAGGGGGCGAGGTTCATATTCTCGGTGCCGCCGGCTATAATTGCTTCGGCATCGCCCGCCTTGATCGCTTGAGCCGCGAGCACTACGGATTGTACGCCCGACCCACAGACCCTGTTTATGGTGAATGCCGGGGTTTCTACAGGCAGTCCCGACTCTATGGCAACCTGTCTCGATATATTCATTCCCTGGCCCGCGCTCAGGATGTTCCCCATGATGCAGTCGTCAATTTCTTTCGGATCGACACCTGTACGGTCGAGAATTTCCTTTACTACCGTGACGCCCAATTTTGCCGGGGTTATTTCTTTCAATGTGCCGCCAAAAGCCCCAATAGCAGTTCTTAGCGGTTCGCTAATTACGACTTTCTGCATATTTCTAGCCTCCTTGATTTTTATTCCCTTCCAATGCCGTGACTGGATTTTACATTAAGACTTTTTATTTGCAAGCAAGCGGGACCCGGTCTTGACAATGATACGGGGTTTGGGTAACCCGTTAGTAAATTTTAGCTGATAATCTATATATGCAGGAGTATAGCATACTTGTCAAAAATAATTGTGGGAGTGATATTCGGCGGGAGGTCTGTGGAGCATGAGGTATCGCTCCTTTCTGCAAGGTCTATAATCGGGAACATCGATCCCGGGAAATATGCAATATTCCCTATATTTATAGAAAAGAGCGGGATGTGGCGAAGGGCGTCAATATCTTCGTGGTCCGAAGAGGGCGGGCTCGAGTTCTCGGGCGATTCGTTCCTCTCCCCTTCTTTAAATCCGGCAAACCCGGCGTTCTACGAGATCTCAGGGCGGGAGCTGATAAACGAGCACAAGGTCGATGTAATCTTCCCGGTCCTCCACGGCACTTACGGGGAGGACGGTACGGTGCAGGGCATGTTCGAGCTTATGGGGATTCCATATGTAGGCGCATCGGTGCTGGGCTCTTCTGTCGGCATGGACAAGATAGTGAT
>DATIET010000199.1:0-2288 GCA_035455615.1 Thermodesulfobacteriota bacterium | reverse complement strand
TGGTTACATGCCCCCCACAAAGGGCACGGTGCATATTGAGGGCGTGGATATATTCGATAACCCGCTCCAGGCTAAAAAAATGATAGGTTATCTTCCTGAAAACCCTCCCCTCTACCTCGATATGACCGTTGCCGAATACCTGGATTTCGTGGCTGACATAAAGCAGGTGAAGAGGAAGGAAAAAAAGAGCAGGATATTCTATGTGCTCGACAAGTGCGGTCTCTCGGATGTCAGGAAGCGCATCATAGGCCACCTTTCCAAAGGGTACAGACAGCGTGTCGGAATAGCTCAGGCGCTCGTGAACAACCCTTCGGTCCTGATACTGGACGAGCCTACCATAGGCCTAGACCCGCTCCAGATAATAGAGATAAGGGACCTCATAAAGAGCCTGTCGGGCGAGCGTACGGTGATACTGAGCACTCACATACTGCCCGAGGTGACCATGATCTGCAGCAAGGTCGTGATTATCAACGAAGGGAAAATGGTGCTCGAGGAATCGCTTAATTACCTGTCCGAGAGTTTAAGGAATTCAAGTAGCCTGCTGCTTAGAGTGAAGCAGAACGGGGACGGCGTAAAAGAAAAGATCATGTCGGTTAAGGGCGTGTCGGGAGTGAAGCCGGGACCCTCGGGCGAATTCGTAGTTACGCCTTCGGAAGGTGTTGAGATAAGGGAGGAGCTCGTAAGGCTGGTCGTCGAAAATGATCTCGGCCTGCTCGAGCTGAGGCCGCTCGTCAACACGCTCGAAGAGATATTTATGAAAGCAATTTCCTCTGAAGGCAATTAGATGAAGGCGTTTTATACGATCGTGAAAAGGGAACTGAGGTCTTATTTCGCCTCTCCGCTCGCATACATCATCCTGGTAGTGTTTCAGGTGATCTCGGCGAGGTTCTTCTTCCTGTACCTCCAGGGGTTCCTCCAGTTCCAGTTCGATCCGAGCTACCAGCTGCAAACCGGCGAGCTCAATCTGAACAACCTGGTCGTGCTTCCCTACTTCGGGACTATAAGCATAGTCCTCCTGCTGATAGTCCCGCTTATTACGATGAGGCTGATAGCCGACGAGAAAAAGAACTATACAGCGGAGCTGCTCTTCACGTCCCCGGTCAGGATACGCACCATAGTGTTCGGGAAATTCACCGCTTCCCTGATTCTCCTCATACTCATGCTCCTTCTCTCGTCTATCAATATTTTCGTGCTGATGGTCCACGGGAACCCGGATTTCGGAGCCGTTTTTTCGGGCTATATAGGTTTGTTCCTGTTGGGCGCTTCGTTCCTCTCGATAGGGATATTCGCTTCTTCTCTTACCGAGAACCAGCTTATAGCGGCCGTAATAAGCTTCGGGGTCCTGTTGCTGCTCTGGCTCGTGGGCGCCCTTTCGGACGCCGAGAGCTCCATACTGGGCTACATTTCGGTGATCAACCACTACGAGGACTTCAGCAAGGGTTTAATCGAGCTTAAGGACGTCGTTTATTATGTGTCGCTCATTTTTCTGGGGCTCTTTCTTACCTACACATCGCTCGAGTCGGAGAGATGGAGATGAAAAGGAGGAGGCTTATATACGGCACGAACGCTTTAATCTCCGTATTGAGCGTCTGCGGCATACTCATCATTCTCAACTACATTTTTTTCAAATCCGACGTCAGGATAGATATGACGGAGGGGAAGCTCTACACGGTCTCGGAGCATACGATAGGCGTGATCGAGAATATCGACGGCGATGTGGAGATGCTCGCGTTCTTCAAAGACGTGGGAATGGACAGGAGCGAGTTTCAGGACCTCATCAAGGAATACTCGAGGAGGTCGGGAAATATAAAAGTCAGATACGTCAATCCGGACAAGGAGCCCGGTATCGCGAAGAAGTACGATATAAAAGAATACGGCACCATTGTGCTCATCGACGGCGAGCAAACGATAAAACTGAGGCTCGCAGACCATATCTCGGGGGGGATTCTCAATAATGCGGAGGAGGAGCTCACGAACGCGCTCTTCAAGCTCAACCGGGTGGTTCATAAAACTGTTTATTTCCTGACGGGACACGGGGAACGCGATATCAACGATGAGCTCGAGCCCGAGGGGCTCGGGGTTCTCAAGGCCGCTCTCAGCGACGAAGGCTATGACGTGAAGGAGTTCCTGCTTCTGAGAGGAGACCCGCTGCCCAGGAAAGACAGCGTCCTTATAATATCCGCCCCGAAACAGGCGCTCTCTCTCAAGGAAATCACCGATATAAAGGATTATTTAGATCAGGGTGGAAAGGCGGTATTCCTGATAGAGCCGAGGTCCGGGGGCGAGCT
>DATIET010000198.1:0-3763 GCA_035455615.1 Thermodesulfobacteriota bacterium | reverse complement strand
TTTTATGAAATTCCCGAATATCTATTCTTTTCAAGGGACCATCGTGAGAGATCTACCAGGATTGGAACCATACATTCACGCGCAGGCTGGTGGGATACAAAAAATTCCGGTCAAACGGTGTTTCCGCAATGGAGGCTCTTTGTTGAGCTTGCCAGATGCGTGAATAGAGTTCCGTTATCCGGAAGGGAACGGAGAGCCTGCTATCTGTGTCTCCTAAGGTGGCTTACTTCGAACCTGAACTGGGCATTAATGCTTATGGATTTAGCTGTAGCTGTAGAGCCGCGATCCGGGGAGTTTCTCCGGGGACTTAACAGGAAATTCTTAAAAAAAGCCAAAAAAGAAGTTCGGAATGTGAAAGATGATTTAATTTCCCGGAAGGCGGCGTCTTAACTCGAATTACCCTGTAATAACATTCTTCAAAAATACGGTTTGAGGAGGAATAGGCTATGAAGGTGGCTATTCTTGCCGGAGGTTACGGGTCGCGCCTTGCTGAAGAGACAGAGGTTAAACCGAAGCCTATGGTAGAGATAGGCGGGCATCCGATTCTCTGGCACATAATGATGCATTACGCGCATTTCGGATATGACGAATTCATTATCGCTCTTGGATATAAGGGTGAAGTTATAAAAAAATATATGGTCGATTATTGCTTTTTAAAAAGCAATCTCAAGGTTAAGCTCAGGACAGGAGAGATAGAGGCGAACGGAGGATATAAGCCGGACTGGACGGTTGAGCTCGTGGACACGGGTGTGCCTACTCAGACCGGAGGCCGGATCAAACGTCTTGCTCCTTATATAGGTGATGAGACATTCATGCTGACCTGGGGGGACGGAGTATCCGATGTGGATCTACATGCGCTTCTGGAGTTCCATCGTTCGCACGGAAAGCTGGCTACTATGACGGCTGTTCGACCACCGGCGCGTTACGGGCACCTTGATCTGAATGGGAGCAGGGTTTTAGTATTCTCGGAAAAACCTCAAACTAAGGAAGGATGGATTAACGGGGCGTTTTTTGTCCTCGAGCCCGAAGTCTTCGATTATATAGACGGTGACGAGACTGTCTGGGAGCGTGAGCCTCTCGAGCGGCTTGCGAAGGACGGTGAGCTTATGGCATACAAGCATTCTTCTTTCTGGCAGTGCATGGATACCATACGGGAAAAACATCTATTAGAGAAGTTCTGGGAGAGTGGGAACCCACCCTGGAAAATTTGGAGGGATTAAGATGAGAATATTAGTCACTGGACACAGAGGATATATAGGTTCCGTTTTGGTGCCCATGCTGCTGAAAGAGGGGCATGAGGTTGCCGGACTCGATAGCGATCTTTATGAGGGATGCGATTTCGGCAGTTTCCAGTCGGATGTCCCGTTTATAAGGAAAGATATACGGGACGTTGAGTTTTACGATCTTGAAGGGTATGACGCCGTTTTGCACCTGGCCGGACTGTCAAATGACCCCCTTGGAGACCTTAATCCGCGTTTGACTTACGAGATTAACTATTTGGCGTCCCTGAATCTCGCCAAGTTGGCCAAGACTGTCGGGATAGAGCGTTTCGTCTTTTCCTCGTCTTGCAGTAACTATGGAGCTTCGGGAGAAAACATTATAGATGAGGAAGCCGAATTCAAGCCCGTTACTCCGTATGGCCGTTCAAAAGTCCTTGTCGAACGAACTGTTTCCGGTTTGGCAGACTCGGGATTCAGCCCGACCTTCCTGAGAAATGCAACGGCTTATGGTCTCTCTCCGCGTCTTCGCTTCGACCTGGTGCTGAATAACCTGGTTGCCTGGGCGTTCACGACCGGCGAGGTGCATCTGAAGAGCGACGGGACCCCCTGGCGCCCGATTGTCCATATTGAGGATATATCCCGTGCATTCATTGCGGTACTGAACGCCCCTCGCGGGCTTGTGCACAACGAGGCGTTTAATGTAGGAACCAGGGAGGAGAATTATCAGATAAGAGAGCTGGCGGAGATCGTGAAAGAAACCGTGCCGGGCTCCCGTATCGACTTTGCCGAGGGTGCCGGACCCGATAAGCGCTGCTACCGTGTGGACTGCAGTAAGCTGAAGCGCACCCTGCCGGAATTTAAGCCCGTATGGAATGCAAGGCTAGGAGCAGAGCAGCTATACGAGGCGTATAAACTGATCGGGCTCAGGCTCGAAGATTTCGAAGGGCCTAGATACAAGCGCATAGATCATATAAAGGAGCTTATGGCAAATAGTGAGTTAGGTCTCGATTTGCGCTGGAAAGAGATCGTAGAACCAAAGACTGCAACAGCTGCGGAGTGATAAAGATGATATACGAAAATATTTCAAAATGCCGTTCATGCGGCCATAATGAACTTGATCTGGTGATCTCCTTCGGCGAGACACCGCTTGCGGACAGGCTTCTGACCTGTGATAGCTTGAATCATTCGGAATTGAAAGTCCCGCTTGATCTGGTTTTTTGCCCCAATTGTTCCCTTGTGCAGATTACGGAAACGGTATCACCGGAGATACTCTTCTGCCAGGACTACCCCTATTTCTCTTCGACATCGGAGACGCTTCTCCGCCACTCTCGAGAGAACGCTGTGGAGCTGATTGTATCGAGGCATCTTGACTCCGAGAGTTTAGTAATCGAGGTCGCGAGCAATGACGGCTACATGCTTAGAAACTTTGTTGAATATGATATCCCTGTTCTAGGTATAGATCCTGCACGGGGTCCTGCCAGCGCGGCAAGGAAAGCGGGGATTCACACGCTCTGTACGTTTTTCAATACGGATCTCGGAAAGATGCTGGCTGACAACGATATGCTTGCCGATGTTGTTATCGCCAATAACGTACTCGCCCACGTGGCTGATCTAAACGGGTTCGTCGAAGCCATAAAAATAGTTTTAAAAGATGACGGCTGCGCCGTCATCGAGGTCCCGTATTTATTCGATCTGATTCAGAAATGTGAGTTCGACACCATCTATCATCAGCATCTATGTTACTTTTCGGTTACAGCGCTCGACAGGCTTTTCAGGGCGCACGGTTTTTATCTTAATAAAGTCAGAAGAATTCCGATACATGGGGGTTCCCTTCGTCTATTTGTGGAGAAGCATGAATGCGTGGATAAGAGTGTCGAGCTGATTTTAAAAGAGGAGCATGATGCGGGAATGAGTGAGTTGGATTTCTATTCCAGGTTTGCAGACCGGGTAGATGTTATCCGGAGCTCTCTCTCTATGATGATCAGGGAAATCAAGGAAAACAACATGAGAATAGCAGCGTACGGTGCAGCCGCTAAGGCTACAACGCTGCTTAGTTACTGCGGGATCGGCAGGGATTACCTGGATTATATAGTGGATTTAAATACATTCAAACACGGCCGGTACATGGGAGGGAGTCATTTACCCATACTCCCCACTCACAAATTGCTCGACGACATGCCGGATTATGTTTTGTTGCTGGCCTGGAATTTTGCCGAGGAAATCTTGAGACAACAAGAAGCATATATTCGGAGAGGCGGAAAGTTTATTGTCCCTATCCCGCATCCTACTGTTCTCTAGTGGTTTAAAACATAATATGTATACATCAATGCTGCATAGATTGTACAGAAGAGGAGTGTCAAAATTCTTCAATAGCATTCCAAGAAATAAATTTGTGCATGGCGTTCCCGAGGGTCTTAAATTTGATGAGCTCAACGAATTGTGTCTTTGTTACATTAAACATCCGTTAAAGGATGTTTCGCATTACCACCTATCGGGCTGGAAAAAATCGAATACATATAGATTGTTGCTTGAAACAGAGAAAG
>DATIET010000197.1:0-2522 GCA_035455615.1 Thermodesulfobacteriota bacterium | reverse complement strand
GAACTCGCCAAGAGTTTCGGTGAAATCCTCGAAGAATCCCTGAATGAGATTTATATTTTCGATGCGGAATCGTACAAGTTCCTCCAGGTGAATAAGGGCGCCAGACTCAACCTCGGATTTACATCCGATGAATTTCTCGATCTCGACCCAATCGATATAAACCCCGACCTCACGCCGGACTTCTTCGGCAAAGTCGAACCCCTGATTTCCGCCGACCGTAAAAAAATAAGGGCCGAAGGCGTGCACCGGCGAAAGGGCGGCACACAGTACCCGGTCGAAACGTATCTGCAGTTATCGAGCTTCCAGGGCAGAAAGGTATTCATAGCAGATGTCATCGATATGACCGAGTCGAGGAAGAGGGAAGAAGAGCTGAGGGAGCACGTCGAGCATCTGTCCAAAAAGAACAGATACGAATCGATTGTCCGGGCAATAACGGAAAGCGTACATAAATCACTCGACTTGCAGGAAGTATTCGAAAACGCAGTGGATGCGCTTAATAAGAACGTCGAAGGGGCCAGCAACGTCGTGATTTTCATGGTAGAGGGAAACGAAGCCGTGATGAAAGCGAACAGGGGGCATGCAGACTGGTACCTGGAGCGGGTGAAAAGAATCCCTTACCCCAAAGGCGCAACGTGGAAAACGATCCTTGACGGGATACCCAGGTATGTTCCCGATACCGATGAGGACAACGTTTTAGGCCCGGCGGGAAAAGAGTTCGGCACTAAGAGTTATCTGTCCATGCCTATACAGTCCAACCGGAAGACCGTCGGCTGTATACATATTCATTCTGAGGAAAAGAACCGGTTCTGCACCGAAGACCTCGACATGCTCCAGATCGTGGCAAGGCAGCTGGAGTCGGCCATAAAGAATGCTAAACAGGCAGAGGCGCTGAAAGAGTCCGAGGAAGACATAAAAGAAAAATTAGCGGAATTATCCAAGAAAAGTAGATACGAAGAAATAATCGGGACGATCACAAGGAGCGTTCACAGCTCGATCGATATTCAAGACGTCCTTGAAAATGCGATGGACGCCATGAACAAAAATATTGACGGGTCAGACAACGTCTCGATTTATTTCGTCGAAGGCAGCGAAGCGGTGATAAAAGCCCACCGCGGGTATCCCGAATGGTTCATTAACAAAGTGAAACGGATACCTTATCCGAAAGGCTTTACCTGGAAAACAATAATAGACGGCAAATTGATCTATAGTCCTGATATAGAAACGGATACGGTCATAGGACAGGCCGGAAGAGACGTGGGAACGATGAGCTACGCTTCCATGCCGATCAAATATGACAATAAAACGATAGGATGTATAAATATTAATTCATTCAGAAAAAACGCGTTCAACAAGGAGGAGCTCGACCTGCTTGAAATAATAGCGGCTCAGATAGAGATCGCCGTTAACAACGCCCGCCGAGCCGGGGCCCTAAAGGAATCCGAAGAGAGATACAGAACGCTGTTCGAGCAAACGCCCATCGGGGTATATACGTACGATAAAGACTTGATCATTACAAACGTCAACGAGCGGCATGCGGAGATAATGCACTCATCACGCGACAAGATTATCGGATTCGATATAAACGACCTGAAAGACAAATCATTCAATTACATTCACGAACAGGCTGTTCAGGGACAAAAATCGAGACACGAGGGTTACTACAAATCGACAACAGGCGATGTAGAACTTTATATACTGGTCGCCGCAGCACCGCTCAAGGATGCACAGGGAAATATCGTCGGCGGAATGTCGGTAGTGGAAGACATAACCGAACGCAAGAAAGCGGAAGAAGAGCTGAGTCTGTCGAAGCAAAACTACGAGGCGCTGGTCAATACCGTGGAAGGGATAGTTTGGGAGGCGAATATCAATCCGATAACCTTTACTTTCGTTAGCAAACAGGCCGAACATATACTGGGCTACCCTTCGGAAGAATGGGTAAACCAAAACCAGATCTGGTTTGAGAAGGTCCATCCCGAAGACAGAGACTGGGTGGTCGAGTACTGCACTACGGAAACAACCAAGAAAAGGGACCATGTTATCGAGTATAGAATGATCGCGGCCGACGGGCGGACGGTATGGCTGAGAGACATAGTGTCCGTTATCGTCGAGCACGACCAGGCAGCGGGGCTGAGAGGCCTGATGATCGACATCACTGACCTGAAGCACGCCGAGATGAAGCTGAAGGAGAGCGTGAACAGGTACCGGACTTTGGTTGAAAATATAAACGACCTGATCGTAGAAACCAGCGCGGACGGCAGGTTTATATATCTCAGCCCGAAACACGAGGAAGTCCTCGGCTATAAACCTGAAGAGCTTATGGGCAGAAATATTTTCGAGAACATTCATCCGGACGATACCCCGCTCGCCTTGAAGGAATTCAGCAGGGTAATAGGGAGCCGGACCGCGGGCAAAGCGGTTTTCAGGTACAGGCACAAGAACGGCAACTGGAGATGGTTTGAAAGCACGGGCCAGACCGTCGATACCGTGAGCGGAGAGATGAGGTGCGTCATCGTATCACGGGA
>DATIET010000196.1:0-2254 GCA_035455615.1 Thermodesulfobacteriota bacterium | reverse complement strand
ATGTAAACACTCCGCCGAATAGTGACAACGTCCGGTATGTTATTCCCCAGGTCCCCGGCGGGGAAAGCCCCGATTACATCATTTATGACCTTAGAAAACCAAAAGACGATTTTGAAAAGACGGAAGAACAGGAGTGAGCTCAATTGAAGCGTTATATGGTAATTGGTGATAATGCCATGAAGTCTCTGAACCCGATGCTGATAATAATATGCACGTTATTAGTTCCGTATTTAAGTCCCGCGGGCGCAGACGTCCCTCCTTCCGGGAAACCCGAAGTCGAATACCTGCTAGGGCTCGTGAAGACATCCGAGTGCAAATTCGAAAGGAACGGAAATCTGTACGACGGCCCGGATGCGTACGAGCATATCGAAAAGAAATACGAGCACTTCCGGGACAAGATCACGTCGACGGAGACGTTCATAGAGTACGCCGCCACCAAGAGCATGATAAGCGGTAAGTACTACCTCATCATATGCCCGGGCGCGGAACCTGAAAATACCGGGGACTGGCTCCTCAAGGAGCTCCGGCAGTACAGGGAAAGCCGCTGAACCGCTTTTCCTGAAACACCCATTATCCCTAAAACAACCTGTAAAAACTGAATTTTCCCCGATTTTTTGTAAAACCCGCCCGCTCAATTAGAATACTACCTCCATGACCCGACCAAGATTCCCGTCACCCAACGAAGTTATACTGTTCAGAAAACGGAAGGAGCCGTCGCTGGGCATATTCATCCGCGCGCTCGGGGATAAGCTGACCCTGTTCTCGGAAGAGGGCAGGGAGGTGGACGTAGACCCGGACAAGGTCGCTTTCATAAGCGGCGTCAGGATTGAAGGCGAATTCACCGCTTCAGAGAAAAAATTGAAGCTCAGGGATCTGAGGAGAGACCTCGACGAAGAGAAACAGGGCATAGACCTCGTGACCATATGGCAGTGCTACGAGGGCAGCGTGGACGAGGTGCCGTTCGACGAGCTCCTGTCGCTCTATTTCGGGGAAAAAGGCGCTTCCGACAGGGAGAGGATCGCCCTCTTCTGGGCCGTCGACAAAGACGATATTTATTTCAGGAGGGGGGAGAAGGGCTACGCGCCGAGGACTCCGGAAGAGGCCGGGGAAATAATCAAAAAGAAGGAAACCGAGGAAAGAAAGAAAGAGGATCTTGAAAAGGCCCTTTACTGGGCCAAGGGTGTACTCATGGGAAACGCCCCGTCGAACGGGGCGATTAACGAGGTTTCCGGTTACGTCGAGCTTCTGAGAGGGTACGTAACCTATCTCGACAAGTTCAGCCGCTCGCCGGAAGCCATATCGTTTTTGTCGGAGATAGGGATAAGGGACGTCGAAGGCGCGCTCGAGTTCCTGATCAAGGCGGGGGCGTGGCGGGAAGACGAAGACCCGATATTGAAAAGGTTCTCCATCAGGGACGACTTCCCGGACGGCGTGGAGATAGAATCCGACAGATTGATCGGCGAGGGCCTCCCCGGAGAGGGCTTCGAGGATCTGACAGGGCTCGATATATTCTCGATCGACGATGAAAATACAGAAGACATAGACGACGCCTTATCGATAAGGGAGACTGACGGGGGCACGGAGGTGGGCATTCATATATCGAACGTCGCCGCTCTCGTGCCCAAATGGAGCGACGCCGACGAGGAGGCCGGGCGGCGCGGGGAGACCATATACCTCCCCGAAAAGCGCATACACATGTTTCCGCTCAGGCTCGTGAAGGAAAGGCTCAGCCTGGTTGAAGGTACTGAGCGGCTCTCCCTGTCGCTCTTCGTTACTTTCGACGGAGATAACAACATCAAAGGCCAGAGGTTCACGAATTCCCTGATAAAAGTGAGGAAGAACATGAGCTACACCGAGGGCAGCGAGTTCTTTCAAACAGACCCCGGCGGTATCAGGATGAGGGAGATCGCGCTCCGGTTAAGGAATAAGAGGCTCGAAGCGGGCGCCCTGATAGTCCAGCTCCCGCAGCTCAAGATCAGAATAAACGGCGACGGGCGGATCAGGGTTGAGAAGAACTACATGAACTCCATAGCCCACGTGGTCGTCGCGGAGATGATGATACTCATGAACAGGATGTCGGGCAGGTTCCTCAAAGAGAACAGGTTACCCGGCATCTACCGTTCGCAGCCCGAGCCCGTACCCGACGACGTGAGGGCGCTCGACGAGGCCTCCCCGCTTTACCCCGTGCGCGTGGTGAAGTTCCTGAGGGCCCCCAGGGTGGGGCTCAACCCCGAGCCGCACATGTCCCTCGGCA
>DATIET010000195.1:0-4161 GCA_035455615.1 Thermodesulfobacteriota bacterium | reverse complement strand
TCACAATATACATTATAGCATCCCGGCGGGTTTGTGACAATCGCCGGATATGACAATCTTTCACTATTTCTCCAGAAACTCCTCTATCGCCTTGAGCACAGCGTCAGGCGCGTCCTCCTGCAGAAAGTGTGAGGCGTCGGGTATCTCGCAAACCTGCGCGCGGGGATAAATGCTCTTCCACATATCTAAAACGTTCGGCGGGAGAACGGGGTCGAGCATCCCCCATACGATGAGCACGGGGACGTTCTCGAACATCCCAAGATTCTTCTCTATCGCCGCCATGTCGTCCCATGAGTGATCGCCTTCATCTACCGGTATGTCCCGCGACCAAGAGAGGAGGGCTCTTCGCGATTCCGGTGTAGGGAAGGGCGCGAGATATGCCGACATCACTTCGGGGGTTATCTTCTCCGGGTAATTCACGGTCCCGGCGATCGCACGGGTGACGTAACCGTTCTTCTCGAGAACGAATTGCTCCCCGCGCGGGGACCTTATCATCTCGACCAGCTTCGGGAAGGGAGCCCCGGGCCAGCGGGCGAACGCCCAGGTGTTCGTGAGCACGAGGCGCTTGATGAGATCGGGCCGCCTCACGGCGAAGCCGAGGCCGACGGGGCCGCCCCAATCGTGGACTACGAGAGTGATGTCCGAGAGGCCGAGAGCTAGGACGAGCGATTCGAGATTCTCTACGTGGCGGCGGAGGCGGTAAGGGTAGGGCTCTATAGGCGTGTCAGACTTGCCCATGCCCATGTGGTCGGGGACAATGACGCGGCGCTTGGCCGATAGCGCGGGGATGAATTTTCTCCAGAGGTAGCCCCACGTCGGGTCGCCGTGGAGCATGAGCACGGGCTCGCCTTCTCCTTCGTCGATATAATGCATATCGAATCCGCCCGCGTCGGAGAAGCGCGGGGTGAAGGGGCACGTACCGCCGAATGTTTCGTCCCTGATGCCGGGCATGGCAGGTAGTACGATACCTTATATATATGAACGGTGTCTATGGGAGGACCGCAGAGCTACGCGAAGTGTGGATTATGAAGGGACAAAGAAGGGAGAAAAGCTATTTTTTTATCCTTCTTTTCCTTGATGAAAAGAAGCAAAAATCACACACGTAGTGTGGATTATGAAAAGACTGTACATAATTTGCTAAAAATCTTGTGTTTAAGCTAAAATCTTTAAAATGGACAGCTGAAAGATTTTTACGCTGGACACATAGTGTCCATTTTACGGTTGCTAATTAACGGCAGGAGCTTAAGTCACTCACAGTACAAATTTAGCGGAAGTGGCGGTTAGAGATCGTACGCACGCGGGCGCTTGCCCGCTTTTCTTAACGCGAATTCTGTAATGTCGGGAAGAGAAAGGCAAAAGATAGATTTCTCGTTTTGGTTTGCGCGGATTGGATACGATGTCAATGCGAGTTATTCGCAACCAGCAATTAGCGACCAGTTCTTGCTATTTTGGCTTCTGTTGCTACAGTGCGGAGAAATAATAAAGTTCGTGCACTCAACCATTAGAGACCGATTCCTCACGTGCTCGGAATTGTTGCTCAGAACTGTTGTTCGAAATGACAGGAAAAGGATTAGATTCCCGATCGGTGTCGGGAATGACAAGAAGAGAAAGGTAACCCCCATCCTGAAACAATCCTGAAACGAGCCCGTGCTGAACTTGATTCAGTATTCAGGACAGGGTTCAGGAAAGGCTCCAGACCCTCCCCCTTTGAATAATGATGAGGGATTAAAGAGAAAAGATTAGATCGGCGCATGATGTTTGCTTTGAGCTTTCGGGGAAAAAATTGTAATATGTCGTTTTATAGCTCCGGCTTGTAATGATACAACCGTCGCTAAAGGAGTGATATTATGGGATTCATGGAGATTATTTCCTGGATTATATTCGGTTTCGTTGCGGGCGCGGTAGCTAAGATGCTGATGCCGGGCAGGGACCCGGGGGGATTCGTCGGGACTATCGTCATCGGCGTGGTTGGGGCGTTCGTCGGGGGGTTGATCGGTAAAATGCCCATGTTCGGACAGGTTCAGGTTGAGCCCGGTTTCAATCTAAAGAGTTTTTTATTTGCGGTGGGCGGCTCGATCATATTGCTGATCGTTTACAGATTTGTGAAGGGGAAAGGGTAGGCGGGTTTGATAAGGTACACCCTCACCCTAACTATTTTGGCTCAGGCATTGTCGTGCCTAAGTTAAGTACCAATTCTGCCTTTGTTGTAACAGCGACCAGTTGCTTGCTCGCTTGCAACTGTTTCCCGCGCTGGGGAGAGAGGAGGAATTACAAATACAGGACGAACGAACGGAAAGTCGCAGCTAACGTATGGGAGCATAACCCGTTCAATCCTTCGACAGGCTCAGGACGAACGGATTTTTAGATATACTAGATAATCACCAACTGCCATTTTTAAGCAATGATTAAAGAGATCATGCCGAGTTTAGAAAAGATAGTCCGGTTTCTGGACGATTATCTCGAAAAAGACGATGTGAAGGATTCGGCCTGGAACGGCCTCCAGTTTGAGGGGAGAGGAACGGTGAAGAAGGCGGCGTTCGCCGTAGACGCCGGGGTCGAGTCCTTTAAGATGTCAGTCGAAAAAAAGGCGGACATGCTCATAGTACATCACGGCCAATTCTGGGATTTCCGCAACCCCTCCGTTACAGGTTGGGCGAAGGAAAGGATAAAAATCCTGTTCGAGAATGATATATCTCTATACGTGAGTCATAACCCCCTCGACCGCCATAAAGATATAGGACATAACGCCGAGCTTCTCAAACTCCTCGGCGCGAAGATAACCGGCGAGTTTTTCCTTTATCACGGGAAAAATATAGGCTGGACAGGGGAGTGCAAGAGGGCGATTCCATTAAAAGAGATCGAGGAGAAGCTCAACCGCGAATTAAACACAGTGTGCAGGGTGCTCCCGTTCGGCAAGAAAAAGGTAAGGACGATAGCCGTATGCAGCGGCGGCGGGGGCTATAGCGGGTTTTATAACGCCTTAGACGCGGGGGTCGATCTCTACATTACGGGGGACGCGGTCGAGATATACCACACGGCCAAAGACGCCGGAATAAACGTAATATTCGCCGGACACCACGCGACTGAGACGCTCGGGCTCAGGGCCCTCTCACGGGTAGTGCGAAAGAAATTTGAAATAGAGACGGTTTTCATAGACCTGCAGACTGGGTTATGAGTTATTCCGCGCAGGTAGTCCCGCCCTCCCGCATCCCCTCGTTTCGATTGACAAAACATGCTCCAAGTCTTAGACTAATTTGAATTTGAGGAGGCGTATGAGATGGGCAGCGATAACATGGTGAAGATATTCGATACGACTTTAAGGGACGGGGAGCAGGCTCCGGGCTGCGGCATGACCGCGGAAGAAAAGCTCAGGGTAGCTCACCAGCTCGAAAAGCTCGGCGTCGATGTCATCGAAGCCGGGTTCCCCATTTCTTCCGAGGGCGATTTCGAGTCGGTGAAGGTCATAGCGGAAAGGATACGCGGCTGTGAGATCGCGGGGCTCTGCAGGGCTAACTTCAACGATATAGACAGGGGCTGGGAGGCCGTGAAGGGGGCGGAGTACCCGAGGATACACACCTTCATCGCCACCTCCGACATACATCTGAAACATAAGCTCAGGAAATCGAGGGACGAGGTGCTGGAGATCATCAGCACAGCGGTCAAGCACGCGAGACACTATACCGAAAACGTGGAATTCTCCTGCGAAGACGCGACCAGGACGGATATAGATTACCTCTGCCGCGCGGTGGACGTCGCGGTGAGGTCGGGCGCGAAGATCATTAACATCCCGGACACGGTCGGATACACGGTCCCCGAAGAGTTCGCGTTCATCATACGGACGCTAAAGGAAAAAGTTCCGGGACTCGACGATATTATTCTAAGCGTCCACTGCCATAACGACCTGGGGCTGGCTGTGGCTAACTCCATCACGGCGATAAGGGAAGGGGCAAGGCAGGTCGAATGCACGATCAACGGTCTCGGAGAGAGGGCGGGGAACGCCTCGCTCGAAGAAATAGTAATGGGGCTCAAGGTCAGGAACGACCGGAACCCCTTCAGGACTAGAATAAATACTGACCAGCTGTACCCGACTAGCAGGCTCGTATCCCAGGTGACGGGCGTGAACGTACAGCCGAATAAGGCTATCGTCGGCGCGAACGCGTT
>DATIET010000194.1:0-2631 GCA_035455615.1 Thermodesulfobacteriota bacterium | reverse complement strand
TCGGCGCGCTTCCAGTTCTTTTCCGCTCTCGCGTAGTTCCGTTCCTTAATAAGCTCCTCGATCTCGTCTTCGGTGATCCCGGCAGATTTTTTCTGGAGCTTTATCGTCTGAAGGTATTCTTCGGGCTCGTACTCGAGTATGCCGAGTGTCTTTCCGAAATTATCGATTTCTTTGAGCGCCCCTTCGAGAGCGGGTGTCCATCCCCTGGAGTCTATGGACCTGTTCATGGCGCGCGTGAGCTCAAACAGGTTCCCGATAGCGTCTGCCGTGTTGAAATCGTCCGACATTGTCTCCACCCACTTACGGCTGAAAGAGGCCGCAGCGCCCGCGAGCTCGGAGTCGTCCTCGCTCCCGTTCTTCCCCTGGTCTTTCGCCCGCTTGAGCGTGATGTAGAGCCTTTCGAGGGCGGCCTCGGACTCGCCCATGGTCGTATCGGAAAAGTCTGCCGGGTTTAAGTACTGGTGCGAGAGGAAAAAGAGCCTTATCGCTTCCCTGTTCCACATTTGTACGGCGTCCCTGACGTTCAATATGTTCCCGATGGATTTCGACATCTTCTCCCGGTTTATCTGTATGAGGCCGTTATGCACCCAGTATCTGGCGAACTCCTTTCCAGTGGCCGCTTCCGACTGGGCGATCTCGTTTTCGTGGTGGGGGAATATGAGATCCTTCCCGCCCCCGTGTATGTCGAAGCTGGGACCTAAGTACTTCATGCTCATGGTCGAGCACTCGATGTGCCATCCGGGGCGGCCCTTGCTCCAGGGGCTTTCCCAGAAGGGCTCTCCCGGCTTGGCCCCTTTCCAGAGGGCGAAGTCGAGCGGGTCTTCCTTGTTCTCGTTTATGTCTATCCTCGTCCCCGCGAGCATGTCGTCGGGGTCTCTTTTGGAGAGCTTGCCGTAGCCCTTGAACTTCTTCACCGAGAAGAAGACGTCGTCCCCCGACTGATAGGCGTAGCCGTTGTCAATAATCCTTTCTATTAAGTCGATAATTTCCGGGACGTGCTCGGTGACCTTGGGCTCGACGGTCGGCCTCTTCACGCCTATAGAGGCCATGTCGTCCCTGTATTCCTGTATGTATTTCTCGGATATCTCGTGTGCGGGGATGCCTGTCTCGATCGACCTGTTTATTATCTTGTCGTCGATGTCGGTGAAGTTCCTGACGTACGTGACCTCGTAGCCCACGTGAGAGAGGAACCTCTCGATGACGTCGAACGTGACTGCCGCCCTCGCGTGGCCGAGGTGAGCGGAGTCGTACACGGTCGGGCCGCAGACGTACATCTTTATCTTGTTTTTCTCGTGCGGTATTAGCTCTTCACTTTTTTGTGTGAGCGTGTTGTAGAGGGTTACTTTCTTTTCCATTATTTATTACCGGATGCCTGAGATGGGCGGCCTCTCCCGTATGAGCGTTAGATGAGGTCCTCCCCTCCGTCCACCTTGATTACGTTTCCCGTAAGCCAGTGAGTGCCCGCGACGGATAAGGCCGCAATCGCCTGCGCCACGTCGGTTGTTGTAGTGAGCCTGCCCGCAGGGTTTACGGCCATTGCGTGCTTTATTATCTCCTCGTTTCCGGGGATCTTGCTGAGGGCGGGCGTCTCCGTGACTCCGGCCTGTATCGCGTTCGCCGTGATCTTGTGCATGGCTAGCTCGACCGCCAATTGACGGATGTGGGACTCGAGAGCCGCTTTCGACGCCGATACGGGGCCGTACGTGGGCCATACCCTGTGGCTCCCGGCGCTCGTCATCGCGAATATCCTTCCGCCTTCGACCATCATCCTCCTTGCGACTATTTCCTGCGCCCAGTAAACGAGCGAGTGGGCCATCACGTCAAGCGTCATGTCCATGTTCTTGTTCGATACGCGGTCCTTCTCGGATTCCGCTATATACGGCTTGAGGGTTCCGAAAGCGAGGGAGTGGATGAGCACCTTTATCCCCGACGGGTTTTTGTGCTCGTCGAGTATCTGCTCGATTTCGCCGAGCGTCTCCGAGCGCTGCTCCGGGTCTGCCGCGTTTATGTTGAAGAAGGCCGCCTCTCTCCCCTTTTCCTTTATCTTCGCTTTTATTTCCTCGACCTTGGGCATAGTGGATTTCCTGTCGAGGTGGACGCCGAAGACGTTCATTCCGTGCGACGACAGCTCGAGAGCGGCCGCCTCGCCGAACCCGCTCGACGCCCCGAGAATAAGTGCCCAGCTGTTCTCTAACCCGTGTCCCATGCCCTGTAAATCCCCCTTGTCGGTTATTTGATCCTTTAAATTTGCAGTAGAGATATTACGTACTCTGGGCGGAATTTCAAGGCGGCGGGCCACTGCGGATGAGTGGGAGTGCAACCCGTTCGTCCTGAGCCTGTCGAAGGATTGAACGGGTTGGGCTGCGTTGTTAGTATAAACACTCGGGGCATGTAGGATCGTATACGAGCGCAGGTTCTGCGCCACACGGTGTGTGCTTGACAATAATTCTCCGCGCGCGGAAACTGAATTGGGTGAGGGGGCTTGCATGAGTCAAATTAATTATTCATCGGTAATTACGCGAGTCGGCCAGGTTTTCGTTCTCTCGGGTGAGAAGGGCGTTACAAGGATTATATTCGGCGAGAAGGAGTTCAGGAATTTTCTCGACGGACTCAACGGAACGCGCATTAACC
>DATIET010000193.1:0-3974 GCA_035455615.1 Thermodesulfobacteriota bacterium | reverse complement strand
CACAGGGACCACCCTTACGAGTTCCGCGTGGCCCAGTACGATTACACGGTCGAGTACGAGCCCGCCGAATCGACGAGCGAGCTTTTCGGAGGTAACTCCAACTGGAGGGGCCCCGTCTGGTTCCCGGTCAATTTCCTGCTTATAGAATCGCTCCAGAAATTTCACCACTACCTCGGGGACAGCTACAGGGTCGAATGCCCGACGGGATCGGGCAAGTATATGAACCTCTGGGAGGTGGCGAAAGAGATTTCCCACAGGCTCGTCAGGATATTCAAGAAGGACCCTTCCGGCAGGAGGCCCGTTTACGGCGGGACGGAGAAATTCCAGACGGACCCCTACTGGAGCTGCTACATAAATTTCTACGAGTACTTCCACGGCGACAACGGCGCCGGCATCGGAGCGAGCCACCAGACGGGCTGGACCGGACTTGTCGGCAAGCTCATACGCCAGTCGGGCGAGTACGGGACTATAGACGAGATATAACCCTCCTGTTTATGCAGGCAGAGAGGATCCCGGGGGCTCTTTAAAACGTCTAAATATTATGAGAACGGCTTGTAAATTCGCGAGACGTGCTTAAATTAAAATTGTGCGAAAATTTATCTTGACAACTTAAGAGGTATCCTTTATATTATTTACTAATATTAAGTAACGCACTTAAAATCATCCTCCATCCTCCTTTAAGAAGAGAGGGAACACTTCCAAAAACAAGTGTTCCCTCTTTTTCTTTATATGATCCTGGTAATGCTCAATAAACCCGCTCCCCCCACCGGGAATTGAAAAGTACTCAGAAACACATATAATTTTCATCCTGAGAGGTACCGCTAGCCGCGCATGTGCTGCCGGATGCACGCAAGACATATGAATCACTACGATATTATTCTGTTTTACAAATTCGCGGAAATAGACGACCCTGAGAGTTTCGCCGCCGGTCAGAGGGAATTCTGCAAAAAAGAAGGGCTCCTCGGGAAGATACTCGTCGCCCGGGAGGGGATAAACGGCTCATTTTCCGGCACGCGCGAGCAGATAGAGAGGTATAAAAATTTCCTCACCTCGATTAAAGGGTTCTCGGACGTTAATTTCAAAGAAGAGACAGCGTCCTTCCGCCCGTTCAGGAAGCTCATCGTCCGCGTGAAGAAGGAGATAATACGCCTCGAGCGGGAGGTGGATATGGGCAAGAGGGGCAAGTATATCACCCCGGAAGAGCTGCTCGCCTTATACGAGAGCGGAGAGGACTTCATCATGCTCGACACCAGGAACAGCTACGAATCGGAGGTCGGGAGGTTCAGGAACGCCGTGACTCCGAAGATAGATTCGTTCCGCGAGTTCCCGGAAGCGCTTGAAGAGCTTAAAGACAAGAAGCGGAGCAAGATCGTAACGTACTGCACGGGCGGGATCAGGTGCGAGAAGGCAACTGCCTATATGATAGGCAGCGGCTTCACGGACGTTTACCAGCTGAAAGACGGCATCATCAACTTCTGCCAGCAATACCCGGACACCGTGTGGGAGGGGAAGTGCTTCGTCTTCGACGACAGGCTCGTTTCGGACGTCGAGGCCGAAGGCGAAGTCATTTCACGGTGTGTCCTGTGCGGCGAAAGCTCCGACCGCTACCAGAACTGCAGGAACCCCGACTGCGACGACCTCGTAATTCTTTGCCTCGGGTGCAGCGAAGAGAACGACGGCTGCTGCTCGTATGAATGCCTGGGGGAATACCGGGCGCACATCCGGAGGAAGACCCGCGAAAGGCAGGGGTATAAATCGAGGGCGGACAATGTCCGCTCATAAACGGTTCTACAGAAGTTCCTCTGCCCAAACCAGTTGTGAAGCAAAACCCGTTCGTGCTGAGCTTGTCGAAGCATGAATGGGTTAGGCTTACAATTACCCATCCGTTCGACCCTTCGACAAGCTCAGGGCGAACGGATAGGGGGCGGTGTTGTCTAAGCAGATGAGCCTGGAAAGAATCGTGTATGAGCACACATTGTGTGTCAGTCCTTTATGTTTCTTGCCTTAAGCAAAAGAGCGAGGACGAACCCGAGAAGGAATATCGCGTACAGGAAAGGCGGAAGCAGCTCCATCATCGTTTAACAACTCCCTCCGATACCGGAATCGAAAAACCCGGAGGCCCTTTTTGATCAGGGCCTCCGTAACTCGCTTGTTTTCAGAGTTTACTGCTTATCTTTTTTCTTACCCTTAGGCTTCGATTTCTTCGCGATGAAGCCCTTGAGCTCCGCGAGGTCAGGAGCGAGGAGCTCCTTTACCCTTTCGGTATTGACCCTGGCCACGATGATGTGGCCGATCTCCGTGTTGACCTCGTCGTAGATACCCATCGCTTTCATCCCCTGGGCCTGCTTCTGGTTATCCTCGGTCGGGCTCACGTAGTGAACGGAGACCGCCTTGTACCTGTGTATGAGGAATATGTGGATGAGAGCCATGAGCCTCTTCTTGCGGAACTTGTCTTCGAACGTGTTCTGGTCCCTGATGGAAACGAAGTTGTTCCCCCAGCGGTCGTGTATAGTCGTGAAAATCACGTCGGCGACTTTATTCCCGCCCTCGTCCTTGACCGTGAGCTCGAGGAGCTCGGAGCCCGCGGTATGCGGTCTCAGCTTTACGCTCAGGCGTCCCGGTATGCCGTAGTGCTCGGACCAGAGCTCGAGCCAGTCCTCCAGTATTCTGGGAGGGACTTCGGTTTCGACCAGGTGCTGTACCTGAGTCGAGCCCTTGCCCATCGCGACCGTAGTCGCCGTGCGTCCGGAGGATGCGGCGAGCGCTCCGTCGAGACGCGGCCCGCCGACGAGAGTCTGCGGCGTTCTGTAAGGCGAGTCCAGCAGCCTCAGCTTCCTCTGGAGCCTCGCCAACGCAAGCATGCCGTCCTGCTTGAGGGCCGTCGCGAATTCCTCGGCCGCGAGCCCGTCTATCTGGTGTCCGCCGTAGGTGATGAAGTCGAACACGTATCCGAGCTTCCCTATTTCCCTGGGGAAGTTCCTCATCTCCTCTTCGCTCATGCCCGTAGTATCCCAGTTGAAGGAAGGCGAGAGGTTATAAGCGAGCATTTTGTCAGGGAATTCCGCGTGTACCGCTTCTGCGAATTCCCTGGCTTCCTCGTAGTTTGCCGTTTTGGTTTCCATCCATATCAGGTCGGCGTAAGGAGCGACCGCGAGAGATTTTGCTATGGCGTATTCTATGCCGCCCTTTACCTGATAGTAACCCTCAGGGGTCCTCGAAAGCTCGCAGTCCCAGGGCGCCTCTATGCCCATCTGCCTCGCCTTGTCCCTCGCATGCTGGTAGGAAGAGTGGTTCGCGAATTCGAACCATTCGTCTATGGTCATCCCGAGGTTCCTGCCCTCTTCTATCGCGAACTCCATCTGCTCGGCTACTGCCTGGGCGTACGTCATGAGACCGGATTCCACTTCCCAGGTCTCGACGAACTTGCTGGCGGCGTTCTCGAGAGGCTTCGTGATGCTCCTCTCCTTCCCTTCTTTCAATGCCTGTATGCTCTTGTCAATGATAGGCGTGAGGCCCACCTTGTCGAACCACTCGTAGACCTCGTCGTATTCGGCGTCCGATATCTTGTACATCATGAATCCGTTAACGTCCGTGATGCCCTTGTCGTAGAACCTCTTGAGTATAGCGAGGTAGCAGTTCTTGTATCCGGGCACGTTCGTGACGGTCGCTCCCAGTATGAACGGCTGGTCGCGCTCGTCTCCCCTTCCGTCGAGGAGGTTTGCGGCCTCGGCGTCCGTACGGGCGACGATGATCCCGGGCACTTTCATTATGTCGAGCTGGAACCGGGCGGCGTTGAGTCTCTTTATCTGCTCGTCCACGGGTACGAGCACCTTCCCGCCCTGGTGTCCGCATTTCTTCGTACCCGGCTTCTGGTCCTCGATGTGGTACCCCGTCACGCCCGCCTCGACGAACCTCTTTACGAGGTTCCTGACGTGCGCGTCTCCTCCGTGCCCCGTGTCGGCGTCGGCTATGAT
>DATIET010000192.1:0-2071 GCA_035455615.1 Thermodesulfobacteriota bacterium | reverse complement strand
GCGTAGACATGGTCAAGATATTCCCGGTGGTCGCCGCCGGAGGGCCCTCGTACGTAAAGGCGATAAAAGACCCCCTACCGTTCGTCGACATCATGACGACCGGGGGAGTGAGCATCGATAACTTCGCCGACTTCATAAAATCGGGCGCGTCGGCTGTGGGGGTTTCAAGCGCTCTTCTGGGTAATAGCGGGAGGATCGACCACGACGTTATAGCGGAGAACGCCTCGAAATTCGCAGATAAAATAAGGGAGCTCGACAAGGGGTGAACGGACCGGCTGCGCGGGTAATATAATTTCTGCCGGTCTCCCGGGTTTGTTGTCATCGCGTTATTTGAAAAAATGAAAATACTGTTCGTAGCCTCCGAAATGGACCCATTCGCCAAGGTGGGCGGCCTCGCCGACGTCATAGGCACGCTGCCCAAGAGGCTCGCCTCGCTCGGATGCGAGGTCAGGGTGGTGATTCCCTATTACAGGAGGGTCAGGGCGAACCTCTCGAGGCTCGGCATTAAGCCCAGGACCATATCGAAGGAGCTCGTATTCTGCCTCGACTGGCTCCCCGTCAGGGGGAGGATCAAGGAGATCGAATTTAACGGCGTATACGTCGACTTCCTCAAGAACGACGAATTCTTCGGGAGGAAATACATATACTCCACCCCCCAGGGAGACTTCGCGGACAACGACCTCAGGTTCGGGTTCCTCTCGCTCGGGGCGCTCGAGATAGCGAAGGCGCTCGACTTCAAGCCCGACATCATTCACTGCCACGACTGGCAGACGGCGCTCCTGCCGATATGCCTCAGGTGGAGGAAGCACCTGAAGGACGACCCGTTCTTCGAGGACTCGCGCGTGGTGTTCACGATACACAACATCTCCTACCAGGGCCAGTACGAGAGGAACGTGCTCGACAAGTTCGGGCTGCCAGAATTCCTCTTCACCTCGCAGGGGCTCGAATTCTACGGCAAGGCGAACCTGCTCAAGGGCGGGATCATATATTCGGACCTGGTCACGACGGTAAGCCCGACCTACGCCTCCGAGCTCAGGAAGAAGGAATACGGCTACGGCCTCGACGCCGTGCTCAAGTGGGTATCCAGGAACAAGGACAACCTCATCGGCATATTGAACGGCATAGACTACGAGGAATGGGACCCTCAAACAGACGCGGCTATCCCGAAGAAGTACGGCCCCGACAGCATAGACGACAAGAGAAAGAACAAGGAAGACCTCAGGGAAGAGCTCGGGCTCGACCCGGAAGGGGACAAGCCTCTCCTGGGCGTCGTTTCCAAGCTCACGGAGCAGAAGGGCATAGACCTCTTCCTCGAATCCATACCCCAGATACTCGACCTGGGTTATCAGGTGGCGGTAGTGGGGGCGGGAGTCGAGAGGTACGAGCACTTGATGGAGAAGGCGAAGAAGAGGTGGAAGAAGAACCTCTCCGTCACCATAGCCGTGAACGATAACGCGCTCGAAAGGAGGGTCTTCGCCGGCTCCGACATGTTCCTCATGCCTTCCCGGTTCGAGCCCTGCGGGCTGGGGCAGATAATCGCGCTCAGGTACGGGGTCATACCCGTCGTCAGGGGGACAGGCGGGCTCCTCGATACGGTGAGGGACTATACGGAGGACGAGGACAAGGGGAACGGGTTCGTCTTCTACGAATTCTCCAAGGTCAGCATGCTCGACGCGCTCCTGCGTGCGATCTCCGTATACGAGGAAAAGGACAAATGGCGGGAGCTCATTTCGAGGGGTATGAGGGAGGACTTTTCATGGAGGAGCTCGGGGAGGGAGTACCTCAAGATTTACGGCGAGCTTCTCGAAAAAAAGAAGCGTGTAACAGGCCAGAAGAATTGACCATTCCGGCGCCGTCTGACGCCGGATGAACCCTCAAGACCACTGTGTAATATTCCACAAATTCGGCGCAAGTGTGCAATAGCATACATTTTTATTGCATGCGCAACTTTTTATATGTAGCCGCAGTTTGTTATGGTAGGGTATAAATCAGGGAGTGAGTAAAAAAACAATGAAACATAAACTGGCAGTTTTCGCTTTAGTATTGGCGATATTTGCGGGCGGAGAGATGG
>DATIET010000191.1:0-3397 GCA_035455615.1 Thermodesulfobacteriota bacterium | reverse complement strand
GAAGAGGTGCCTTCCATACTCCCACTCGTCGACAACCTTGAAGGAATCGAAGGGCTCTCGGTCTCGAGAAAAGCGGGTCTCATAGACCATTACTCGCTCAGGGAATTTTATAGAACCGAGGCGCGGAAGAACGGCGTGAGGTTCTTCGACAGGTGCTACGCCGGAGCGGTTTCGGTCGAAGGGGGGAGGGCGAAAGAGGTCACGGCTTACGACCTCGCCCGTTTTAATAAGGACACGAGCGGCATGGAAGAGAAAGTGAGAAGTATCCTCGAGGACGACGATGTCGATCACGATCTGCCTGGGATCGTTTTCAAGTGCGGAACGCTCATAAACACCGCCGGGGCCTGGGCGCCCCGCATCTCGGCCCTTTACGGGTTCAAAGACGAGGGAATAATGCCGAGGAGGCGTCAGATGGTGGTGCTTAACTGCCCGGGCGTCGACCTCTCGCCTTACGGCATGCTGATCGACACATCGGACATATATTTCCATCAGGAAGGCGCCAATATCCTCGCCGGGTATTCCAACATGGACGAGCCCTACGGCTACAACTTCGAGTTCAGCTTCGGGGGCTTGAGCGAGGAAAGCCCGTTCGTCAGGCACATATGGCAGCCGCTCTGGAAAAGAATGAGCGCGTTCGAGCGGGTGAAATTCGTAAGGGGGTGGGCGGGGATGTACGCCGAGACGCCCGACCGCTCGGGATATCTGGGCAGGGTCCCCGGACTCGAAAACGTCTACGAGTGCGAGGCTCACACGGGAAGGGGGCTCATGATCTCTTACGGCGCGGCTACGGCGCTTGCCGACTTGCTCGTCGACGGCAAGTTCAGGGAAGAGCTCAGGCACGCGGAGGACCTGTCCAGGGAAAGGAAATCGGGGCCCCTCTTCGAAGGGCTGCATTTGTAATAGCCTCAGTCCGTCCGCTAGACCTCGATAAATATCCTGCCGCCCTCGACGTGAACTCTATACGAATTGACGTTCTCATCGGCGGGGGGTCCGAGCACCCCGCCCGTCTTTATGCTGAATTCGGACCCGTGCCACGGGCAGACGACGGTATCGCCTCTTATCTCTCCGTCGCAGAGCGGCCCGCCTATGTGAGTGCAGTCGTTATCTAACGCGTAGTATTCGCCGCCGCAGTTAAAGAGCGCGATCTCCCTGCCCTCGGCCTCGACCAGCTTCGCCTCGCCGGGAGCTATCTCCCCGACCGCTGCTACGTCGATAAGGTCTCCCAAAATTTATCACCTCAGCCTGATATTACGACACCGCGGAAGCTTCGGCTTCGTTCATTCGTTCAACAAATCGATGGCTTCCTCGTATTCCTCGGCCATACCAGGATGCCCGTGACGGTTGGCGGCCTCTATCCCCTCGTAGTAGGCCTCCCTCGCCATCTCGGTATCTCCCATCCGTATATAGCAGTCGGCGAGCATCCTGTAAACGGCCCCCTGGTCGTCCGCGATCTTCAGATACTCTTTTATCTCCGCAATCGCCTCCTGATACATATCCAGCTTGTAGTATTCGTTAGCGAGACTGTACCTGCCGAGGGGGTTACCCGGGTCCTTCTTCACAAGAGCCTTGAACGTCTCTATCCTCGAGCCTGTCACCTGAAACCTCCGCCGGTTTACCTATATATATCACAATATAACATACAATGAATGCAGCCGTGAAAGGGGGAATTGAGCGCGATAATCCGGGCGGAGGTTGAATGTTCCGCCCGATCCTGAATAATCATTATCCTATACAGACCGGAACTTTGAAATAATGCTCAGGAAAATTATCGACTTTCTGTTCAACGCCCTGGCCGTAAAGGAGTTCCTCATATTTACGGGGACTTTCTTCGTGCTCACGGCGTTCGCGATGGTGACTACGGACTCTTTCGTCAGGCCCGAAGGCTGCGCTGGCGTAATACCTTTGGAGCTCGCTTTTACGAAATCCGCGTTCGAGAGGATGCTCACGGGATGCGGCGAGCAGGGCGTCCGGGCACACTTAATACTCGTCTGGATAGACTATCTCTTCATAATCGCCTATACCGGGTTCCTGGGGAATTTAACGGGCTCGCTCGTGAAGGGGTTAGAGCGGGGGAGGGCGCTCACGTATTTCAGCCTGCCTATGCTCGCAGGCGCGCTCGACGTGATAGAGAACCTGCTCCTCCAGAGCCAGCTAAGCAATCCCGATAACCTCAGCGGCCTCGTAATATTCGCCGCCTCGACCGCGGCAGCCATTAAATTCGTGCTGATAACAATAATCGTATTCCTCATCGCCTACTATTTGTTCGCGGCAATAAACAAGAAGAACCCGGCATCGGCGTCCTAGATCAGGCGGGAAGCTCCCCGATTACTAAAGTAAATTACTGCACAATCGCACTGACCCCGGCGGCGCTTTCCATTGACTTTAGACGTAAATTATATGATGAATGACGATAAGCAACCTCTAGACTAAAAGTAATTAAAACTCTATGATAGTATTATATTATTGTGGTTATGCTGCAGACCTCTAGACTACTTTTACGAATTGAAACGAGGAATAGCTACATGAAATCGATGCTCCAACGGATTGTCGCCGCCGTGCTTCTGTTTTTTGTGACGGCGCACGCGCCGGACATTCGTGCACAGAACAATCCGGAGTCTGGCGCTGCAACGCTCTTCCAGAACGTCCGTATCTTCGACGGCACGAGCAGTTCGCTCTCGGCTCCGTCGAACCTGCTCGTCAAAGGCAACATCATCGAGCGCATCTCTACAGAAGCCATCGCCCCTGGACCGGGCACGACGGTGATCGACGGCGGTGGGCGGACACTGATGCCCGGCCTGATAGACGCGCACTGGCACGCGATGTTGATACGGCCCAATCCCGCGCAGGCAATCACCGACGACGTCGGCTATAACAATATCATTGCCGGCGATGAAGCGAACGACACGCTGATGCGCGGCTTCACGAGCGTTCGCGACGTTGGCGGGCCGGTATTCGGCCTCAAGCGCGCCATAGACGAGGGCGTCATCAACGGCCCGCGCATCTATCCTTCGGGCGCTATGATCACAGTCACGAGCGGGCACGGGGATTTCCGCCAGCTGTCCGAACTGCCGCGCACAATCGGCGGCCCGCTTAGCCGCATGGAGGAGATCGGCGGCAGCATGGTCGCCGACAGTCCGGACGAGGTGCGCCTGCGTGTCCGGGAACAGCTCATGCAGGGTGCCTCTCAAATAAAGCTTACGGCAGGGGGCGGCGTATCGTCGCCCTTCAGTCCGCTAGACGTGTCGACTTTCACTGATCCGGAACTTCGCGCGGCCGTCGAAGCCGCCGAGAACTGGGGCACCTATGTCTCTGCGCACGCTTTCACCACAAAAGCGATCCGGGGAGCCGTCAATGCCGGCGTGAAAGTCATCGAGCACGGGTACATGATGGATGAAGC
>DATIET010000190.1:0-3181 GCA_035455615.1 Thermodesulfobacteriota bacterium | reverse complement strand
ACCTCTAATTCGTAACCGGACCTCTTGCCGTCTTTGTCCGTGTAAACGATAAGCGCTTCAAGCCCCTTCTGCGGCTGTCCTCGTGACGGAAGCACTTTCACGTCGAACGCGGCCGAGCTTCTGCCGCTCCCTTCATCCGTCCCGGCGACTATATCGTCGACGATGAATGAATTCCCCGGCACAGGGTATAATCCGATGCCGCTTGAGCTGTCTTTCGGACCGAGCAGGATCACGACTGAGTACTCGTTCTCATCCTTCGGAACAGTTTTGATATCTATCTCGAACGGCGGCGTATTGCCCGAATAATTCACGGGCAGACGGGCGCTCCATTCCGAGACTAAATCCGTGTTTACACGACGGGCGCTCTCTGAAACCGACATTTCGAGCTCGAGCTCGGCCTTACCCGGAATACAGATATCCCTGCAGCTGACCCACGAAACAACGGCCGTGATCTTGACGGCCGTGCTAGGCTTTAAATCGGCAGGAGGAACGATACCGGCCGAGAGAAGAAGCGAATCTTCGTAGCCGTAGTCGGTCAGACCGCCTGCTCCCATGAACATGGAAGGTATCGGCCACTTGATCTCCGAAGCGGTAAAGCCCGGAGGGAGCGTGAATTCAACCGATGTGGGGAGACCCGAATCCCCCGGGTTCTTCCAGTATACGTGCCAGTGGGGATCGACTTTGAGGAGCACCGCCGCTTCGAACGGTACGCCCGGCGTGACCGCGGAAACGTCGGCCAGTATCTCGGCCCTTACGGGCCGGGGCTGCTCAGCCGCGATCACCCCTACATGAGCGGCTGAAAAAATGGAGCACGCCATCAAAAACAATAGCGTGAATCTCATCATGTTTTTCCTGTTTCGATTTCTTTCATGAAAATTCATAACACCTCACCCGCCGGCAAAGTTATTTAAACCATTTATCAGGGGATACCCTTACGGCGAGTACCTCCCCGCGCGCGCATTCGACGTCGTCCGAATACAGGCCGCAGGATACAAGGGTTTTCTTCCCTTCCCTCTTTTCCACGCCCGCCCTGAGGGTTACGGGCCTTGCGATCGGCGTAGGCTTGTGATAATCGATCTTCATCGACGCCGTAACATACCATATGAAAGGCTCGCTGTTCAGTTCCCTCTTTTCCCCCCTGTATGCGTCCGCTATAGCGGTGCAGATAGAATGACAGTCGATGATTGTGGCGATTATGCCGCCGTTCAGGTAATCATCAGGGCCCGCCTTGTGGTCTCTAGACGGCAGGAAGACCGATATGGATTCATCGCCGTCCCAGAAGCTTTTGAGATGGAGCCCGTGCTCGTTCCCGCTCCCGCACCCCCAGCACCTGTTCATATCCCAATAATCCTGAAATGCCTTTCCGCTCATGATGGAGTCTCCGTGTCGTTAGATATTTTGATATCATACTTCATTGCGGTATTACAACGTGCGGCATCGTATGACCGACATGCCCGCCCGGGCATCATTGCTTTATCTGTTTCTGCTCAGCTCTGCCTGCCCGTATATGAAATACCCTCATCTCACCCCTGAGCCTGATCTCCCCGACGCTCGTCGACGTAATGAATATCTGTCCCGAAAACCCGTCGAGGAGACCGAAAAGGAAACCCTTCCTCCGCTCGTCGAGCTCGCTCGTAACGTCGTCGAGAAGAAGGATCGGGGTCTTGCCGAGCAGTTCCCTGACGAGGTCTATCTCGGACGACTTAAGCGCGAGCGCAAGGTTCTTTGACTCGCCCTGGGACGCGAAGAGGGACGCGTCGTTGCCGCGTATCGTGAACCCCACAAGGTCCCTGTGAGGCCCGAAAGTCGTATGCCCCCTCCTCCTGTCCTTCTCGAACCTCGCGGCCAGCTCCATTCTGAACCCTTCCGCGAGGTCGTCCGTTATGGCGGCCGAGCTTCTGTAATGGATGTCCACTTCCGCATCGTCCCCCGACGTAAGCCGATAGATACGCCTCAGGTGGGGGAGTATCTTCGCTATATACCGGAGCCTCCTCGACACTACGAGACTCCCGGTATCTGCGAGCTTTTCATCCCAGACCTCGAGCATCGCCGGGGTGAGACCGGACGCTTTAGCAAGGACCGCGTTCCTCTGGAGGAGTGATCGGTGGTAAAGCTTGAGGTCCCTCAGATGAGCGGGCTCGAGCGTGCATATAAGGGCGTCCAGATACCTCCGCCTCCCCTGGGGGCTCCCCTTGACGAGCTCGATGTCGGAAGGGAGGAACGTTACGACGTTGTACCTGCCCACTATCCTGGATGTCCTGTAAACGATCTTTCCGTTGAGCGCGATAGTCTTCTTCTCGCCGCGCAGGTGCACATGCACCTCGTCGAGCCCGGCCTCCGATTCCACCTCGCCCTTGATCCTGCACTCCGCGGAGCCGAAGCTGACGAGCTCCCCGAACCTCACCTGCTTGAAGGGCCTCTGTTTGAGGAGCAGGTGTATGGCCTCCAACAGGTTCGTCTTACCTTGCGCGTTGTCCCCGTATATGAGGTTTATTCTCTCGTGGAAAGAAAAATTTTCGGCCGCATAGGACCTGAAGTTTCTCAGTATCAAGGATTTCAGTATCACGGAGTCGTTGTCGATGATGAGTTAGAAAAATTATAATAAATAAGAAAGGTTTATTCAAACGATATCTCCCGCCGCTAAATGTTTCTTGACCCTAAAAAGGGTGAGCGGTATTATCTTCTTAGGTAACCAGATGATAGCGCTCAAGATATGCGAGTTGGCGAAAAAGGACGCGGGCAAGGGTTTCGCGCGCCTGAATCCGGGGGATATGCGCGAGATCGGGGTCGATGCGTGGGACCTCGTCGAGATCGGAGGCAAGAGAAAAACGGTCGTGCGCGTCATGCCGCTCGACAAGTCCCTCCCCGATAAATCTATAATCGAGATAGACGGAGTGACCAGGGAAAACGCGCGCGTCGAGCTCGACGAGCACGTGTTCGTAAAAAAGATAGAAAACAAATCGGCGACCAAGGTCGTGCTCGCTCCAAGGAATCTGGACGTGCTTTATAACGGCAACGAAAACAAGTACCTGCTCGACAGGCTCGACGGGTACCCCATCACGGTTGGCGATAAGATACGCGTCAAACTCCCCAACTCGGGGCTCGAAGACTTTCAGGTCATAGGAGTGATACCGTCCGATTCCTCATCCATAAGATCCACGACCAAGGTGGACATAAAACG
>DATIET010000189.1:0-6530 GCA_035455615.1 Thermodesulfobacteriota bacterium | reverse complement strand
AGCTCTTGCTGGTGCCTTAGCTCGGCCTGGCTGGTCAAAACCGATCTTTCGATAAACGAGATAACCGATAAGTTGAACGGCTATATTGACCCGGATGATGCCCTGATAGTCGCGCCGGTGATGTCATTTGTTGGATGGGTTGGGCTCAATTCCGAGTGCAGAAAGTGGCTGGGTAGAAATTTATAAGAGCCAGCATTAGCCGCCGCTTAGGAGTCGGATGCGAGTTCCAGGGAAATACCATTCAGGCGGCCGCAAGTTAGACCAATGAAAAAGATTGTCGTAATTCCCTGCGAATAGTTGGTAGCCACTACGGGATTTGAACCCGTGTTTTAGACTTGAGAGGGCTATTCGGCGAGTTTGCGCACATTAGCGATAGCGAAATATTTGTAGCGTAACTATCACTGAACACGAAACAAAATGTCGTTGCCCCTTTTAAAATTTAGTAATACAGTAATACTTAGTAATACAACGTGACAAAAAGCGAATAAGTCACATTCAGGTACTGACAAATCCACTGACATATAAGTCAGCATTAAGGCAAAAAAGGGAATTTCAGTCTCGAATGAACGGCTGATAAATCTGGAATGACCCTTCAGGTTGTATTAAGCTCAAAATTGACCCGAATCTCTTGCAATAATACGATATAGAATGTTATAAATATTAATGGCATGAAAGGACTATTCTTGCCTGATTAGACTATCGAGACTCTATATGCTTTGGAGGGAGGATGCCTGGATGGAGACAAACGGGAACAAAATTCATAACATACAGGAACTCGGGACAGGGGATATACAGAAAAGGATCAGGGAGGGGCTCGATACAATCCTGATTCCGATGGGCAGCTGCGAGAGGCATGGAAACCCATTCACTCCCCTTGGGCTTGATGGCCTAGTGAGCGGGGCTGTAGTTGAGCGTACAGCACGTGAGACTGATGTTCTGCACACACCACTTATGCCGTTCGGCTATGCGCCCGAGCACTTCGGGAGAGAGGGCGAGGGTTGCGGTACAATATCTTTCAGAGCCGAAACTTACAGATGCATACTCGAGGAAATAAGCCGCTCTCTTATCTATCACGGATTCAGTAAGCTGATATTCGTATCATTGCACAGCTCAAATGTAGTGGTCGCGGAAGATGTGCTTTTATCGCTCCGTACCAAAACAGGTGCATTTGTTGCTTTTTACGGCGGTAGGGAAAATAAGCAGGCTATCGAGATCATAGGTTCGACGCCGGACCGCCTTTCGAGCGATATAGAGTGCTCGGTTGCGATGGCTCTTATCGAGGAGAGATTCAAGAACGATAACTTTCTGTCTCATGGTTACAGGGTTCACGCGCCGAAATGGCTTGGTGACGCGTTTTATAAAAGAGCGGGGACGGGTATAGCCGTCGGTTTTGACGGCGCCGAGAATATTACGGTCGGTATGGATGATTTCGAATACGTAAGCCCGCTGTCACACGCGGAGCAACAGTCATCCGAAGCGACTCCGGAGAAGGGGCGCAGGCTCCTCGATGCATTGGCCTCTCATCTGACTGCTTTTGTCAATGAGATAAAGAGCCTCGATATAGATGTCCGGGAGCGGAGCTATCCCGACAGGGTGCGTTAGGGTCTTGGGAGATTATTTTCTTGAATCGGCGCAACTTCACGAATGTGTGTGTCAAGATAAGAGTAACGTCTTTTCGATGAAGCCTTTTCCGGCAGGAAGGATGATAGAGTGAAGATAGGATTTTATGCCACCGGCTCCGCCACGTCCGGCCATATGGATTTAATGGATCAGATCAGGTACGCCGACGAGGCGGGGTATGACTCCGTCTGGTTGAGAGAAAGGCATTTTCATCCTGATCACGAAGGGCGAAATTTTTTTTCTTCACCTTTTATTGCGGCATCTTACATAGCGTCCGTCACAAGGCGGATACGGATCGGCATCGGGGCAAGGCTCCTTCCGCTGGATCACCCGATTCATGTGGCGGAAGGTGCGGCTACAGTCGACGTAATCTCAGGGGGAAGACTCGATTTAGGGATCGCCCGAATCGGTGAGAACGAATTATATCAAAATGCATTTGGTATAAAGAGCGCGGAGACGAGAGAGCGCTTCGAGCAGTCTTTCGATGTAATCATAAAGGCTTGGACCGAAGAAAGATTTTCTTATGACGGTCACTACGATCTTTCCGATATCTCCGTCGTGCCCAAACCCGTACAGAAACCTCATCCTCCGGTGTATCTTGTGGGAATAAGTCCCGAGACTCTGAGATTTGGAGCAGAGAGAGGATTGCCGATGTTGCTTGCGGGTGCTCAGACTGTGTCCATGCTTATAAAGACACGTGACGAGTACGGTAAATTGCTGAACGGGAATAACAGGGGACGTATGATACATCCAGTCAACCGCTTTGTCTACGTTGCCGAGACTGACGAGAAAGCCGTTGAAGATACCAAGGATACGATTATGGGTTTTATACACAGAAAGAACACTGTGATAAGGGATTTCCTGTTTCTTCCCGAAGAGGAGATTACATACGACCGCCTCTTAGATGAAGTATTCATCTTTGGAAGCCCGGATACGTGTATGAGAAAGATACAGGATTTACACAATAATTTAAATGTCGGGAATTTAGTCTTGACGTTTAACTACTTCACGATCGAACACAGGAAATGTGTTAAGTCCATGGAAATGTTTACGAAATATTTATTCACGGAATTAAAAGCCATTGGGGAAGAGAGCGGTGAAAAAGCGGTTCATCAAATAAAGATGGATTAGGGAAACGGATGAAATTCAGCTTGTTTATAATGGGCACTCGTGACGGGAGTTATCACGATATTCTTGATCAAATGGTGTATGCGGAGGAGCTGGGTTTCAATGCGGTTGTGATGGGAGAGAGACATTTCAGGCACGGTGACCTGCTGTTCTCCTCTCCTTTAAGTCTGGCTTCGGCACTTGCGGCAAGGACTGAAAGAATACGCATCGGCACAGCGGCCCGGGTCCTCTCCCTGGATCATCCGATTCATATCGCCGAAGACGCCGCCACGCTCGATATTTTAAGCGGGGGGAGACTCGACTTCGGCGTCACAAGGGCGAGCCTGGACGAGGAATCTCACACTGCGTTTCACGCTCCTATCGATGAAACGAGACACAGGTTCAGAGAGTCGATCGAAATAATTGTAAGGGCTTGGACTGAAGAGAAATTTTCGTATAACGGAAGATTTTACCGAATCCCCGAAGTATCCGTATATCCCAAGCCTTTGCAAAAGCCTTACCCTCCGATCTCCATAGTAGCCGTTTCTGATGAGACCCTCGCCTTTTCCGCCGAAAACGGATACTCGGCGATAACGGGTGCTATAAGGTCTCCTCTCGAGCTTGAGCAAACGGCTAAATTTTATTACGACAACCTTATTGAAATCAACAACGGGTTGGACGCGGAGTTGATAATAAACCGATTTATCTATGTGGCGGATACGGACGAGGTCGCCGGGCGTGAAATGGAGCAGCCGTTTATGGAGTTTATTAAGTACCGTGCTCCCGATTTGAAAGCCGCGCTTATTCGAAAGTACGGCGGGGAAGAATACTTAAGCTTCGACCGCCTCCGGAACGACTTCTGCCTCTTCGGCTCCCCTGAGACGGTGACAAGCGGCATAAGCGAGCTGAGCGGGAAAATCGGTATCGACCATCTCCTCTGCACAATGAATTTCGTAACTCAATCACATTCCCTGTGTATAAACTCGACAGAGCTTTTTGTAAGAGAAGTTTTACCCAACTTTCAAATGAGCAATAAAGCTATACAACTCTGATAATGGCAGATAATGTTAATTCTGTAATGCGTCGGGATATACCTCAGATGCGGTTCCGTGAACTGGGGCGTACCGGGCTCGAGGTCTCAATTCTTTCACTCGGCTCCGGCGGCCCGAACAAATTCGGTCGGAAGAAATACGTACCGAGACAGCATATTATTGACCTCGTCCATCTAGCTATTGATATGGGAATCAATTTTTTCGATACGGCTCCGGTTTACGGGGAAAGCGAAGTACTGCTGGGTGAGGCGCTGAAAGGTGTTCAGCGGGACAGGTTTATAGTTGCAACCAAGTTCTCCCCGATTACGGAAGGGCGGATTTCAAGCCCCAAAACCGTGATCGAAATGATAGAGCGCAGTTTAAAGAGGCTGCGCATTGACATTGTGGACCTCCTGCAGTTCCATGTTGTTACGCCCGATATATACCACAGTGTCACTGAATCGCTCAGGCCTGTTCTTGATAATCTAAGGAAAGAAGGGAAGTTCCGCTATCTGGGAATCACTGAATCGACCAGCAGGGACAGGGAGCACAAGATGCTCGGAATGGCTCTTGAAGACGATATTTTCGACACTATCATGGTCGCTTACGGTCCTTCCAACAGAACGGCGGAGGACAACATACTACGCACAGCCGGAGAGAAAGGCATTGGCGTAATAGGAATGGCGCCGCTTAGGGAAATCGCCCGATCGCTCCGCGCTTCCGGCGGCTTTGTCTTCGGTCTAACGGGACAAAGTGATAAATTGTTACAGTTACGACACACCGGTGATGCGGGATATTCTGTCACAGACCCGTCGTACCTGTCGAATCCCGATTTCGCATACAGATACTCTGTGTCGCATCCGGCCGTATCCACGGTGCTGACGGGAACCACAGACACTGGGCACCTGGTGGATAACGCGCTGGCTGTCCTTTGCCCCCATCGATCCGGACGTATATAATAGGGAAGTCGCCCGTGATATTATAAATTTGTCACTGTTAATATTAGAATCGGACTTTGCGTCTTGCCGAACTGGTGGATAATGAGGAGATCCGAGACCCTTAGCGTAAAACTCGAAACGTCGTTCGACAGGGCCTGGGAATTTATCTCTGATCCTGGAAACCTCCACTTATGGACGGTGGATTTCGCCTTGGAGCCTCCCGGGAAATGCGGGGAAATTTATAAAGTAAAGACCCCGCGCGGCGTGACGGACCTCTTCGTTAAAACCAGCCGCGGTGAAGGCAGGATTGATTTTTACTTCGGGAGGGACGGTCATTTCGAATGCTCTGAATCGCGACTCCTCGATCTTCACGGAGGCGGAGAGCTAACGTATTACTTTACCCAGACGGAACCGAAGAATGCGCCTCCCGGACTTTTTGAAAGACTTGTATCGAATGTAAGACAGGAGCTCGAGAATTTAAAGGTAATTCTTGAATCTCTGTGATATTTGACCGGAACCGGATGACTCTTATGCAGACTCCAATAAAATCTGTCAACACAATCGAGCGGCGGATGTATATAAACGGTGAATGGACAGGAGCCGCAAGAAGGAGGACTTTCGCCGTCAGGAATCCCGCGACCGGTGAAGCCGTAGCCAGGGTCGCCGACGGAGATGCCGACGACACGCGGCGAGCGATACAAGCCGCCTATAACGCCTTTCCCGGATGGTCGAGCGTCTCTCCTCATGAGCGTGCGGCCATACTGCTCAAAGTGCGGGATTTGATTCTTGCGCATAGCGAAGAGCTTGCAACAATAATCGCGCTCGAAGAGGGGAAGCCGATAAGGGAATCACGTGTCGAGATCGGATACTCCGCCGAGTTTATCACGTTCTTTGCGGAGGAGTGCAAACGCGTCTCCGGGGAGGTGTTCGGTCCCGGCTTCGGGGACAGGCGTTTTTATACTATCAGGCAGCCGGTCGGTGTAGCCGGGATTATTACAATATGGAACTACCCGTCTGCGGGCATCACGAGGCCGGTAATCCCCGCTCTCGCAGCCGGCTGCACGGTCGTTGTAAAGCCGCCGGAGCAGACACCTCTTTCCGCGGTTGCTATCTTCGAACTGTTTGAGGAAGCGGGAATGCCTCCGGGAGTCGCCAACCTCGTAACCACAATGAATCCCGGCGTTGTGGGGAAAGAGCTTCTCGGAAACCCCAAAGTGAAGAAGGTGAGTTTTACGGGCTCCGTCGAAGTCGGGAAAAAAATAATGCGCGGAGCGTCCGTTGGGTTAAAGAAGGTGACTCTTGAACTGGGCGGGCATGCGCCGTTCATAGTGTTCGGGGATGCCGACCTGGAACGCGCGGCTTCTCATGCCGTTGCATCCAAGTTTCAGAACACGGGCCAGACCTGCGTTGCGCTTAACCGTATATACGTCCACGAAACGATAGCGGATCAGTTCACGGAGCTTTTTCTCGGGCTCGTAAGGAAGCTCAGGATGGGAAATCCACTCGATGATTCCGTTGACGTCGGCCCGTTAATAGATGAGGATGGAATGCAGAAAGTTGAGGAACACATTGCGGATGCCTTGGAGAAGGGGGCGAAGCTGTTATTGGGAGGGAGTAGGAAGAAGGACGGGGAGTTCGGAAAAGGGCTATATTTCGAGCCTACGGTGCTTTCCGACGTCACTCACGAAATGCTGGTTATGAAAGAAGAGACGTTCGGTCCCGTAGCGCCGATCGCGACATTCTTGTCTGATGAAGAGGCTCTCTCATACGCTAACGACTCCCCTTACGGGCTCGCGGCTTTTTTCTATACCCGCGACATGGGGCGTGCAATATC
>DATIET010000188.1:0-6932 GCA_035455615.1 Thermodesulfobacteriota bacterium | reverse complement strand
TATGAGGAAACGGGCCACGGTCTCGATCGGTTTCTGCGTCGCCGAGAGACCTATCCGGACTAAATCCCCCGACGTGAGCGCAGCGAGCCTCTCCATAGACAGTGCCAGGTGTGAGCCGCGCTTGCTCCCGACGAGCGCGTGCACCTCATCCACTATGAGCGTATGGACCTCGGAAAGCATCTCCCGCCCGTTTTTGCTCGTGAGTATCAGATAAAGGGATTCGGGGGTGGTTATCAATATGTGGGGCGGGTTCTTCGTCATCCTCGTCCGCGCAGAGGCCGGCGTATCGCCGGTCCTGACCTGCGCCCTTATGCCGATCTCAGGAAATCCGGCCTTTGCCAGCTCCCCCTCTATGCCACTCAAGGGTCTTTGAAGGTTTTTTTCGATGTCGTTGCTGAGCGCCTTGAGCGGGGAGACGTAGACAATCTGCGTTTTATCCCGGAGCCCGCCTTCTAGCCCCTCCTTGACGAGGTCGTCTATGGCGGATAGAAAGGCGGCGAGCGTCTTGCCCGAGCCTGTCGGCGCGGAGATGAGCGTATTCCTCCGCTCCTTTATTGCCGGCCATGCTATCTCCTGTATCTCTGTAGGGGCGTCGAACTCTTTTTTAAACCATGACACAACGGAACGGTGGAATTCTTTTAAAGCCATAGTAATTATTATAATCAATGAGGGAACATTTTTTCATATCAGGCGCTGGCACTGTGCTAAACTCATCCGTATGAATAACGTTTTTCAAATAAGGAGCGAGTTCTCCCCCACGGGGGATCAGCCCGGGGCCATAAAAGAGCTCACGGAGGGCGTGCTCCGCGGGGACAGGCACCAGGTGCTCCTCGGCGTCACGGGGAGCGGCAAGACCTTCACCATAGCGAACGTCATAGCCAACACCGGCCGCCCTACCCTCATAATCGCCCACAACAAGACCCTGGCCGCGCAGCTTTACGGAGAGCTCCGGGAGCTTTTTCCGGATAACCCGGTCAGATACTTCGTAAGCTACTACGATTATTACCAGCCCGAGGCTTACATACCGTCCACTGACACGTACATAGAGAAGGACGCCCAGATAAACGAGCACATAGACAGGCTCCGCCACGCCTCCACGACGGCCCTCTTCGAAAGGAGGGACGTGATAATCGTCGCGAGCGTGTCGTGCATATACGGCATCGGGGCCCCCGAGCACTACTACGGGCTCCTCACAATGATCGAGGAGGGTATGGAGCTCGAAAGGGACAAGCTCCTCGAAAAACTCGCCGAGGTCCAGTACGAGAGGACAGGCCTCGACCTCTGGAGGGGCAGCTTCCGCGTAAAGGGCGACACGGTCGACGTCTTCCCCTCTCACTACGACAACACTGCGCTCAGGATAGAGTTCTTCGGGGACCGTGTGGATTCGATAAAGGAGATAGACCCTCTCAGGGGCAAGACCCTGAGGACGGTCAAAAAAGCCGCCATATATCCCGGCTCTCACTACGTCGCTCCGCGAGACAGCCAGGAGAGGGCGATCGAGGGCATAAAGAAAGAGCTCGAAGAGAGGCTTGCATACCTGAGCGAGAGGGGAATGGCGCTCGAGAAGCAGAGACTCGAGGAAAAGACGAAGTTCGACCTTGAGCTCCTGGCGAACATGGGCTTCTGCTCCGGCATCGAGAACTATTCGAGGCACATATCGGGCAGGCTCCCCGGCCAGCCCCCCTGGACGCTCCTCGACTACTTCCCGGAGGATTTTCTGCTCGTTATAGACGAGAGCCACCAGATGGTCCCCCAGCTCCGCGGGATGTATGAAGGGGACAGGAGCAGGAAGCTGAGCCTGGTGGAGCACGGGTTCAGGCTCCCGTCGGCGCTCGACAACAGGCCGCTCAACTTCGCCGAGTTCGAAAAAAGGGTCAATCAGGTGATATACGTCTCCGCAACTCCAAGTCATTACGAGATAGAAAAGGCGGGCGGGGTCGTAGTGGAGCAGATCATACGCCCGACCGGGCTCGCCGATCCCGAGGTGGATATCAGGACCGCGGACAGGCAGGTGGACGACCTCCTGGAGGAGATTCAGAAAAGGACGGCCGCGGGAGAGAGGGTCCTTGTAACGACCCTCACGAAAAGGATGGCCGAGGACCTGACCGAATACTACAGGGAGCTCGGCATAAAGGTGCGCTATCTCCACTCGGATATAGATACGCTCGAAAGAATAGCCATAATTAGAGACCTCAGGCTCGGGAAATTCGACGTCCTGGTGGGCATCAACCTGCTCAGGGAAGGGCTCGACATCCCGGAGGTATCGCTCGTCGCCGTGCTCGACGCCGACAAAGAGGGATATCTCCGCTCCGAGACCTCCCTCATACAGATATTCGGGAGGGCGGCCAGGAACGTAAACGGCAAGGTGATACTCTACGCCGACAGGGTCACGGCGTCGATGTCGAGCGCCATATCAGAGACGGACAGAAGGAGACGGATTCAGGAAAAATACAATAAAGAGCACGGCATCACACCGACCGGCATAAAAAAATCAATCACCGACATACTGTCGACCATATACGAAGCCGATTACTACACGGTCCCGCTCGAGAAAACGCCTGAGGAGCTCGACGTCCCGCCCGAGAAGATTTCAAAGACCATAACCGCCCTCGAAAAGGAGATGAAAGAGGCCGCCAGGAGCCTCGAATACGAAACCGCCGCGCAGAAGAGAGACCAGATAAAACGGCTCCGCGAGCTCGAGGTAAAGTACTTGGGCGAGGTCAAAGAAAAAAGCTAGCGAGGCGCGGTCAGGGGACGGAAAGTTCTCTCTAGCCGCACATGGCCTTTGCAGCCTGCTCCATTTGCTCGAAGCTCACGTCCCTTACATGAGTCGCTACCGACCAGGAGTGACCGAACGGGTCGCGCAGCTGTCCGTATTTATCCCCCCAGAACATATCCTGGAGCGGCATAGTAACCGCCGCCCCGGCCTTAACCGCCTGATCGAAAACCGAATCCGCGTCCTCGACGTAAAGATGGATAACCACCGGAGTCCCCTTCAGGGTTTCAGGACCCACCGAGCCCCAGTCCGGGAACTCGTCGGCAAGCATCACCGCAGAATCGCCTATGCGGAGCCCCGCGTGCAGGACCTTTTTCCCGTCAGGCGTGTTCAACCTGAAGCGCTCTTCCGCACCGAAAGCCTTCTTGTAGAATTCGATAGCCTTCGCCGCATCCTTGCATACCAGATGCGGCGTTACCGTATTCATCCCGTCGGGTATTGGTTTTACCTTGGACATAATTACAACTCCCTATGCTGGATTTGTGCCGGCGTGCCGGCCGTTTACTAATACGACGAACGGCTAGGGGCATTCCGGACACCATTTATTAGTTAGAAAGTTTCTCCTTCAGCTCCTCTGCTATCTTGCGGCTGATCCCCGGGACAGCGGCTATTTCATCGACCGTAGCCCCTTTTATACCGGACAGGCTTCCGAACCGCTTTATGAGTTCCTTCTTCCGCTTCGCCCCTATGCCGGGAACATCGTCGAGCGCTGAGCTCACGGCCCTCTTCCCTCTGAGTTTCTTGTGAAAAGTAATAGCAAACCTGTGCGCTTCGTCCCTGATCCTCATGAGCAGGAACAGGACCTGCGAGTTTCTCGAAAAAACAATCGGGTTCTTTCTGCCGTATATATATATCTTATCGCTTTCGCCCTCGTATCTCCCCTTGGCTATCGAGGCGAGGCCGATCTCAGCCGCACAGCCGAGCTCGTCTAGGACCCTGTGCGCTATGTTCAGCTGCCCCTTCCCCCCGTCGATGAGAACGAGGTCCGGAGCGTCCCACCCCTCTTCATCCGCCCTCGTGAGCCGCCGAGACAGCACCTCGTGCATCATGGCGTAGTCGTTCGGGCCTTCGACCGTTTTTATCCTGTACGTCCTGTACCTCTCCCTGGCCGGCTTCCCGCCCTCGAACCTCACGAGCGATGCCACGGCCAGGTCCCCCTGGGTGTTCGAAATATCGAAACACTCTATGGCCCCAGGGAGCCTGTGTAGATGGAGCGACGACTTCAGTCTCTCGAGGAGGTCGAGCTCGTGGAGCTCCCGTGCGTGCTTCCTCTGGAAGCTCTCGAGCGCATTCCTGCCCGCGAGCTCGAGCTGTGAAGCCTTCACTCCCCTCTCCGGCACGCTGAGCACAACCCTGCGCCCGAGCCTCTCCGAGAGCCACCCCGAGAGTTCCTCCATCCCCTCTATCCCCACGGGAATGATTATTTCGTTCGGGATAAACCTGTTCCCCCCGTAAAACTGCGAAAGGAACCCCCCGAGTAGCTCTTCGTCCGTCCCCGCGGTGTTTTTGAACGAATATTCAGCCTTGTCCACAAAAATACCCCCCCTTGAAAAGAGGACTGAAAACTCGGCGTCCTGCCCCTCCCTGTAAAAACCCACTATATCCCTGTCCTTCGTGCCGGGCGTGATAAACATCTGTTCGTCCAGATTTTTTTCGAGAAGCTTCACTTGGTCCCTGTAGTGGGCGGCGTCCTCGTACCTCATCTCACCCGAGGCCTTTTCCATATTGCTTCTGAGCAGCTCGATGATCCTGTCCTTTTCTCCCCGGAGGAACATCCTGGTCCGGTCGACGACTTCGCTATATCCCGCCTCGTCCACCTTCCCCGCGCACGGTCCGAGACACATGCCCATGTAATAGCTGAGACAGGGGCGCGCGGAGTGCCGCCTGAATTTCTCGTCCGTGCAGTCCCTTAGCGGAAACACCTTGTGAATGAGCCTCTTCGCCTTTTTGAGCGCGTCGGCCGAGGCGAAAGGCCCGTAGTATAACGCCCCGTCCTTAAGCACCCTCCTCGTGAGCGTGAGGCGGGGGAACCTTTCCCGCGGGTCGAGTCTGAGCGAGAGATAGTTTTTGTCGTCTCTGAGCCTGATGTTGTATCTAGGTTTTTTTTGCTTTATGAGGGAATTTTCCAGAACCAGCGCTTCGCGCTCGTTCCGCGTCACGAAATAGTCGAGGTCCCCGACCTCCTTCATCAGGTATGCAATATGAGGCCTCTCCCGGTCCCGACCTTCGTGGAGGTATGAAAGGACGCGGCTCCTAAGATTCTTCGCCTTGCCTATGTATAGGGACCTGCCCTTCTTATCCTTGAGGATATAGACCCCGGCCGAAGCGGGAATAGATCCGGCCTTCTCGTCGCTTATGCCCATAACATATTTATGTTAGAGGAATTTCTTTCCCAAGCAAATAACGAAAAAGGCGATAAACCGTTCGCCCTGAGCTTGTCGAAGGGTTGAACGGTTGTTCGGCGACCCGGCGCCCATTCGCCATCGTGTACATGCAGCGGCAGCGAAAAGTGAGACTTGCTCAATGCCAAGCTGCTCTAACTCCCCTTCTCCACTACGCTTTTCAGGTCCGTTAGCCCCTTTTCAAACATTCTCCCCACCATTGTGTCCATTAAAAGCGCGAAGTAGCCGCTAGTCAGCGACTTGCCCATGTCGCCCGACATCGCCCAAGTCACCTTGGTGTTCCCGTCAGGCAGGCGGTCATACTTCATAGAGCTCTTGCACTCGTAGATGCCTCCGTCGAAGAGGAGGTCGTACTCTATCCCTCTCTCGGGCGATGATGCGGTTATGGTAAGCGCCCCTGTCCCGCTTTCACCAACCCATGACTGGCTCGCCCCGATCCCCGACGTCTTTTCTCCGAGGGTAACCACTATGCTCGGGTCTTCTTCCTTCCAGGGCGCCCAATCGTCCCATTTTTTAAGATTTCCCACGTATTCGTGTATCTCCCCGGGCGCGGCGCTGATCACCACCGAGCGCTCTACGGAGTACCTCGCCGGAAGAAAGAGCCCTATTACGGCGACGGTGACGACCAGTATTATCAAAACAGCTGCTACAGTCTTTATAAATCTCATAACCTCGCTCGATGCGACCGGCTGCTATCTCCACTTGCCCCCGAAGAGGGTGCTCCATGCCTCCCTCAGATGCTCTAGGTAGCCCTCGGAAAGCTCTTCCTCCAAATCCTCGAGGACTCCCCCCACCTGCGAGAACTCGGTGATACCCCCCTTCCCTTTCAGACCGGTCAGAATAAGCGCCGCTTCTATTACCCGCGGGTCCAGGTGTTTGATTCTTTCGAAATACTCTTCGTCTTTTTCCCCCGGTTTGTTTCCCGTATAAAACTCATAGAGCGATAGAACGTCACCTGCTTTGTCTCGGGAGGCCTCCGTGTTAATTACCGCGGTAATTACCGTAGTATGTACCGCATTACTTATCGCGGTATTTATAGCGCTATCTACCGCGGTGTTTACCGGAGCAGCAGGGCCGATCACCTTCTTTGTGGTGGGGTCTATCTCGAGCCCCATCCTGAGCCTCTCTTCGAGCACATCCCCGGGGGTTGGTACAAAGAACTTCCTCCCGTATACACCTAGAGACGGTTCGACGACCTTTAAGGCGAGCTTTTTCTCAAGTGAATGTACGGCGACTCTGACCGTTTTATCCGATAGGCCCGTCAGATCCTTGAGCTCCTTAAGGCCGAGTCTGAGGGTAGGGGCCTTTTTCTCGACACTTTTATTGTACATCGCTCCGTAAACCCTGGATTCGGAAGGCGTAAAGCCGTTGTCGAGGTCTTTTAAATCGGCTGATTGTATGCCGGACTCGGCAAGGGAGGACTTCCTTCTTTCCTTTTTCTTTACCGCACTATCTACCGCGGTAATTATCATGGTATCAGGGACGGTATCAGGCGCCCGGGAGATATCGGCCGCAGGGTCGCCTTCATCGACTTCCCCGTGGATGTTCCTCTCCTTCCTGAAGCTGTCGAAATACCTTGTGGCGACCCTGTGGGCATTGAGCGGGCTCCCTCGCTGCTCCATGGATTCGATCATGTCCAGCAGGCGCCCGCTCTTAGGAGACTTTTTTTTCCTAGGAGTTTCTGATGATATATCTTCTTCCTTCTTCTTTTTCTCTTTCATATATGGCCATTACTTCCTTCGCCAGTCTTCTGT
>DATIET010000187.1:0-7369 GCA_035455615.1 Thermodesulfobacteriota bacterium | reverse complement strand
TTTATCGGATACTTCTTATTTATAGGCATGATGACGTCCCTCAGCTCGTCCCGCGGCGCGTTCAGGGACACGGCCAGGTTTACCGAGACCTGCTCGCCAAGCTCCTTGATCCTGGGAACGATCCCCGAAGTCGAAACCGTGATCCTCTTCGGCGAGAGACCGAGAAAATTCTCGTCGGTCATGGACTTAAGCGCCCTCACGAGGTTGTCGAGGTTGTCGAGCGGCTCACCCATTCCCATAAAAACTATATTCGTGACCGAACCCCCCGCGTGGCGGTTAACGATTATGTACTGATCGAGTATTTCGGAAGGGGTCAGGTTCCTTATTTTTCCGATCGTGCCCGTCAGGCAGAACGTGCAGCCTAGCGCGCACCCGACCTGCGAAGATACACACAGCGTATGCCTCCCCTTTTCCGGTATGAGCACGCTCTCTATCTGCTTCCCGTCGAGGAGCTTAAAAAGGAACTTCCTCGTGCCGTCGGCCGAGACTTGCTCCTCCGCCAGCTCAAGCGAGTCCCCTGCCGAGAATGCGCTCTTCAGGAGCTCTCTCGTGCCCTTGGACAGGTCCGTCATCTCGTCGAACGAGCGGGCGCCCTTTCTGTACAGCCACTTGCCTATCTGGCGGGCGCGGAACGGCTCTAACCCCTTATCCACAAGGAATTTTTCCAGTTCCCCCGGGCTCAAATCCTTAATGTTCATTTTTTCTTTGTATCGTAATAATTTTGTATTAATTATCCAGGTAAGGATACAGGGGGCATGAAATTTATACAATAGGCAGGACGCTTCACAGGAGGCAGGCGGAGCTCGAAAATTTCAAGGGATTATTGCGGAAGCCTCGGCGAGAAGCCCTCTATGTCGCGGTCTTTTCCTGATGCAATTGCTTAAGCAGATCGGCGAACCTCTTGAGCTCAACCCTCAGCTCGACTATTTCTTCCTGAAGGGCTGCCTGCCGGTTACCATCCGACCGGTAATAGGATGTTTTGCGTAACGCGAGGCGGCTAACGAGTGAGAGATATTTGTCTTTATTCAGATACTCGGGGAACCAGCTCCCCCTCCTCATGGCCCTGTAGGACATCAGTATCTTTTTATGATCTTCGGGAAGGACGCCCAGGTCGAACTCCTCGACGAGCACTACCTCCCGCTGCTTCCTCTCCCCCATAATGCCCCTCACGAAAATTACGAAGATGAAGATGATGTAAACGAAGAGGATGAGCACCGCCAGGCCCCAGTAGGCCTCGACCCTCGACGTGACGAGGAAGTTCCAGGTGGCGTGGAGGAATACGGCCAGAAGATAGAACAGGCCCACGGACATCCAGGCGTTTTTCCCTCCGTCCTTCAATTTGCTTATACCCGCGCCGAACGTAGCGCTCGCCGCGCAGTGCATGTTCGCGGTCATCATGCTCCGCACGAAGAGGAGGTTCAGCCATTCGTATCCTGGGGAATCGCCCGCGAATTGGGTGAAGTACATGAAATTCTCCGTCATTCCGAACCCGAGACCGGAGGCCGCGCCGTAAACGAGTCCGTCCGTAACGTTATCGAACTGACGGTACCTCAGAAGAAAGAAAACAATCAACCCCTTCATGAACTCTTCGATGAACGGGGCCAGGACCACGGCCGGAAAATCGAACCTGGTATCGGTCATGAAGCCGCCCAGCATCCTTATACCCGCCTCGGTGCCGAGTATGGAAAACACAATGGCGCCGAACCCGCCCCAAAGGAAGGATGCGAATACGTACTTGAGCGGCTCCCTGTCGTAGCGGTCTACCCACCAGATAAAAAACAGAATCGCCACAAGCGGGGCGACTGCCACAATCAGGGAAACGAAAATTATAGCGTGGTCCATAAATTTATAATCATATTAGTATCTGATAAGGATTATTGCAAGGAACTTGAGTGCAACGGAGCGGACTGACGGAACGAGTGGCATGGAATAATTCAGGGAAAACCGGACATACGCGGCATACCGGTTTTGACAACGCCGGAAATGATGTCAAATTAGTTAATTCCGCGAGATAACGCGGTTTATTGAAGTCCGTTCAGTGATTAGACCCCGAATAACTGGTATATTAAATTATAGAGAGTGATAGAGACTATATGTCCAACCTGAAGACCGCTCTTGACCACGGACTCACAGAAGAAGAATACAAAAAGATAGTGGATACGCTCGGCAGGGAGCCAAACATCACCGAGCTCGGCATCCTCGCGGCCATGTGGTCCGAGCACTGCTCCTACAAGAGCTCGAGAATCCACCTGAGGACATTCCCCACGACCGGCGAAGTGGTCATACAGGGCCCCGGGGAGAACGCCGGCATCATAGACATCGGCGACGGGCAATGCGCCGTCTTCAAGATGGAGAGCCATAACCACCCGTCATTCATAGAACCTTACCAAGGCGCCGCGACTGGAGTCGGAGGCATATTGAGGGACATATTCACGATGGGGGCTAGGCCCATAGCGGTACTGGATTCGCTCAGGTTCGGCGACCCTTCCCTTCCCAAGACCAAGTACCTGGTAGGCGGAGTCGTATCGGGTATAGCGGGCTACGGGAACTGCATAGGTATCCCGACTGTGGGCGGGGAAGTCTACTTCGACGAATGCTACAACGGGAACCCGCTCGTGAACGTATTCGCACTGGGGATCACAAAAAACGACGAAATATTCAGGGGTTACGCCAAAGGACTCGGGAACCCGGTAATTTACGTGGGATCTAAGACCGGAAGGGACGGTATCCACGGCGCCGTCATGGCGTCAGAGACGTTCACGAAGGAAGCCGAGGAAAAGAGGCCGGCAGTTCAGGTGGGCGACCCGTTCACGGAAAAGCTTCTCCTCGAGGCCTGCCTCGAACTCTTCAAGACGGGCGTCGTGGTCGGCATACAGGACATGGGGGCGGCGGGACTAACGTCCTCCTCCACGGAGATGGCGGAGAGGGCCGGCACGGGCATAAGGATCGACATCGGGAAGGTGCCGAGGAGGGAAGAGTCCATGACGCCCTACGAGGTCATGCTTTCCGAATCCCAGGAGCGCATGCTCATCGTGCTCGAGAAGGGAAAAGAGGATATAGCTGAAAAAATATTCAGGAAGTGGGGGCTCGACTTCAGCGTAATCGGAGAGGTTACGGACACGGGTAAGCTCATTATAGCGGAAGAGGGAAAAATAGCGGCCGAGATACCGATAAGCCTGATTTCGGAGGAGGCGCCTGTTTACGACAGGCCTTTCAGCGAGCCTGCGTACCTTAAAGAAACGAGGAGTCTTGATTTATCGACGATACCAGTCCCGAAAGACATGAACAGGGTGTTTCTGAACTTGCTCTCTTCCCCCACACTTTCGGACAAGCGCTGGATTTGGGAGCAATACGATTATATGGTGAGAACGAATACAGTCGTGCTTCCGGGCTCGGATGCCGCCGTGATGAGGATAAAGGATACGGAGAAAGCCCTCGCAATGACCGTCAACTGCAACTCGACCTACTGCTACCTCGACCCTCATACGGGGGGGGCTATCGCAGTCGCCGAGAGCGCGAGGAACCTCGCCTGCTCGGGAGCCCTTCCGCTTGCGGTCACCGATTGCCTCAACTTCGGGAGCCCCGAGGAGCCCGGGGTAATGTGGCAGTTCAAAAGGGCGATAGAAGGCATATCCGAGGCGGCGGTCAGGCTCAACACCCCTGTCGTAAGCGGGAACGTGAGCTTCTACAACCAGACGGGCGGGAACGCCGTATACCCGACGCCCACGATCGGCATGGTAGGCCTCATCGCCGACGTCGGAAAGCATATAACACAGTGGTTCAAGGACGACGGGGACGTAATCGTGCTCCTCGGCGAGACGCGGGAGGAATTAGGCGGGAGCGAGTACATGAAGCAGGTCCACGGTATAGTGGCGGGGGAGCCTCCGAAAATCGACCTGGAAGCGGAATCGAATCTGGTCCGGGCTTTACTAGAAGCTTCGGATAGGGGTATACTTAAATCAGCGCACGATCTTTCCGAGGGAGGGATAGCTCTTTCGCTTGCTGAATCCTGTTTCACCCCGGAAAACACTTTTGGCATTACGGTCGAACTGTCAGGCGCGATAAGAGGGGACGCACTCTTATTCTCGGAATCCCAGGCGAGAGCGCTAGTTTCACTCGACGACAAGAACGCAGGAATCCTTAAAACAATTACTGAATCCAATAATGTACCCATGAGCGTAATAGGAAGGGTCGGAGGGACGGGGTTTTTAATTAAGGGCTTGATAGATATTCCGGTATCCGAGGCAAAGAGAGTCTGGGCGGCCGGTTTCGAGAGCAACCTGAAAAGTTATGCCAAAGCTTAAAGAAGAGTGCGGCGTATTCGGTATCTACAGCCATGTCGAGGCTTCCAACCTCACATACCTGGGGCTTCACGCACTCCAGCACAGGGGACAGGAAAGCGCGGGTATCGTAACATCGGACGGCGTCAACCTCCACAACCACCGTGCCATGGGCCTCGTCTCCGATATTTTCACGGAAGAGATACTATCGCACCTCACGGGACAGAACGCCATCGGGCACGTGCGCTACTCGACCACCGGATCGAGCCAGGCGAAAAATATGCAGCCCATAGTCATCAATTATTTCCGCGGGGCGCTCGCCATAGCTCATAACGGCAACCTTACGAACGCGAGGACGCTCAGAGAAGAGCTCGAAGCGGAAGGCGCGATATTCCAGTCCACTACGGACACCGAAGTCATAGTGCACCTCATAGCGAAATCGAAGGAAGAGACACTCCTTCAAAGGATAATAGAGGCCCTCGTGAAGTGTAAAGGGGCGTACTCGCTCCTCTTCCTCACGCCCGAGGCCATGGTCGCGGCGAGGGACCCCTACGGGTTCAGGCCGCTCGTCATGGGGAAGCTCGGGGACTCGATCGTATTTGCGTCGGAAACATGCGCCTTCGATCTGATAGAGGCCGAGTTCATAAGAGAGATAGAGCCCGGCGAGGTAGTCGTGGTCAACGAGAACGGCGTCGAATCGTTCAAGCCCTTCGGGGAATCGAAACACGCCTACTGCGTATTCGAATACATTTATTTTGCCAGGCCCGACAGCTTCCTCACAGGACGGAACGTCTATCAGGTGAGGAGGGCGCTCGGCAGACAGCTCGCCATAGAGCAGCCCGCAGACGCGGATATAATCGTCGCCGTGCCGGACTCGGGCGTGCCCGCTGCTATGGGGTTCTCCGAGGAATCGGGGCTCCCGCTAGAGCTCGGGCTTCTCAGGAGCCACTACGTGGGTAGGACGTTCATAGAGCCCCAGCAGTCGATAAGGAACTTCGGCGTGAGGCTGAAATTGAACGCGATAAAGGAAGTGCTCGAAGGGAAGAGGGTAGTGATCGTGGACGATTCTATCGTGCGGGGGACGACGTCGAGAAAAATAGTGAAGATGATACGCGCGGCCGGAGCCAAAGAGGTCCACATGAGGATAAGCTCGCCCCCGACCAAGTTCTCGTGCTATTACGGAATAGACACACCGCTCAAGGAAGAGCTGATCGCTAATTCTTTGGATATAGACGAGATAAGAAAGTACATAACCTCGGATTCTCTCGGTTATTTAACCCTGGAAGGCGTAATGAAGGCGGTCGATGATACGAAGAAGCTTAACGGCGAGAGTTTCTGCAACGCCTGCTTCTCGGGCAAATACCCCGTCGAGCTCACGGACCTCAAGAAAACCAAGCAGAAACAGCTGGGGCTTTTCGGGGGTTAGGCAACAATACTAAAATTGTGACAGAACGCCGCTACCGCGGAATTATGTTGATTGTTTTTATCCGCAGAGTAAATCTACGTAGCAAATAATCAACGAAATCCCCAATGATGAGGTTAGGCTTTCCAGACCCTCTTGTTATTACCCTACAGAAAAGGACATTCGTTTTTGCATCCCACTCGATATTAATGGCACCATCTCTGTCAGGAAGAGTGCTATGTATCTTTGACCAACCAGGTAGCCGACCTTGACGTTTTTCCTCAGATACACTAAGTCCATATTTATCGAGCTTCCGGTCTTTTACAATTTCCTGACGTAAGCTGCGACTCTTAGAACAGATGACTTGGATTAAAATTTGCATTCAGTAAGCTTCAATCATTTATTATTTGACAACAATTGATTACCCTTTCTATCTCAGATTATAGGTTATCTGTTGTTCTGTTTCAATTATATTGGGAGATATCGATCTTGAGGCTGCGGTTTCAGGCTACTCTGCAATCAGCCGATCTCTCTCAGCTTACTCAGCACGTCTTCCATCTTCTTTATCTGAAATGATAGCTCCTCGAAGATTTCGCGCTCTTTCTTGACTATTTCCTCGGGGGCGCGTTCGAGAAATTCTGGGTTGGATAGTTTCTTTTCGGTTCGATCTAATTCCTTTGAAATCTTGCCGATCTCTTTCTTTATCCGCTCGGCCTCTTTCCCTACGTCGATGAGTCCCTCTACGGGGAGGAATATCTCGACCCCAGGGATTACGTGGGCGATAGCCTTCTTAGGCTTATCTTTCTTTGCGATCTCGAGTCCCGAGAGAGACGCCAGGCTCAGGATAAAGCCCTTGTTATCCTCTATCTGCCTCCGGGCTTTCTTGGTTTCAGGGAGGAGCACGACGCTCACTTTTTCAGACGGGTGTAGCCCGATCACGGCCCGGAGGTTCCGTACGCCGACGACGATCTCTTTCATCAGCTCGACTTCGTCGTGCTCGTCTCGATAAATCTGCGTCTCGTTACATTCGGGGAACGAGCTTACAACTATACTCTCCGCAGTGCCGCCGTCGACGGCGTTAAGTTCCACGCCGAACCCGCGGAGCCTCTGATAAAGCTCCTCCGAAATGAAGGGCGCTATCGGATGAAGCAGCTGGAGCGCGGTCTTGAGCACGCGCACGAGTACGCCCTTCGTCCTCTGCTTGCCTTTCGGGTCGTCCCCGTAGAGGACAGGCTTTACCGACTCGATATACCAGTCGCAGTATTCAGACCAGAAGAACTTGTAAATAGCGGACGCGGCCTTGTCGAATTCGTAGCTCTCGAACGAGTCGCCTACCTCTTTTACGGTCTCGTTGAGCTTCGTGAGTATCCACTTGTCATACGTAGAAAGCTCATCGTCGGGAATTTTCACGCTATCGTCGTAATCCCCGAGGTTCATAAAGAGGAAGCGAGACGCGTTCCAGATTTTATTTATAAAATTCCTGTAGCCCTGAATGACGGGCATGGAGAGCTTTATGTCCCTCCCCTGCGTGGCGAGCGCGGTCAGGCTGAACCTGAGCGCATCTGCCCCGTTCTCCTCGATCACGTCGAGAGGGTCTATGACGTTCCCGCTGGTTTTGCTCATCTTATGGCCCTTCTCGTCCCTTATGAGCCCGTGTATGTAAACGTCCCTGAACGGGACCTCATCC
>DATIET010000186.1:0-16962 GCA_035455615.1 Thermodesulfobacteriota bacterium | reverse complement strand
TCGCAAGGCTCTTAGGTGCGGTCGATACGTCGACTCCGCTCGGGCGGAGAGACGAAGCGATACTCAGCCTTATGGTGAGAGCCGGGTTGAGCGAGATCGAGATCGTAAGGCTAAACCTCGGGGATTTGAAAACGAGGGGGGATAATAAAGTAATTTACGTCCAGGGGAAAAGTAAGGACAGGAAGGATGAGTATGTTACGCTCACGCCCTCCCTCGAAGGTTTGCTCGGGAGGTATGTTGATGAGAGAGGGGCATCGGCCCCTGAAGAGCCGCTCTTCTGGGGGGTAGGCAACAGGGCGGCGAAGGACAGGATATCGACGCGGGGACTCCGGGCGCGGATAAACCACTATTTCGAGGCCTCGGGGATCAAAAAAAGGGGCGTAAAACCAGTGAGCCTCAGGCATACCGCCGCGATGCTTGCGATAGAAGAAGGCGCCACTGTTTCCGAGATACAGCGCTTGCTGAGATTAAGGACCACTGAGTCGGCCCTTCAGTACTTCGAGGAAGCCAGGGAATTGATGAGAAAGTTATAACGCGGAACCCGGTGGTTTCACTCAGACCCGGATGAGAGAGCGCTCTCCCGCTACGCCTTTTCCAGATAACTCTTGATGGGATAGACCCTTCCGGCCCTTTTCAGCTTCTTTATCGCCTTAACTTCGATCTGCCTTATCCTCTCGCGGGTTACCTTGAATTCGTGCCCTACCTCTTCGAGCGTATGCTCCTTCTCGTCGTCTATCCCGAACCTTAGCCTCACGATGCTTTCTTCCCTCGTATTCAGTACCGAGGAAAGAGCGCTGCTTATTATCTCCTTCAGCTCGCTCATTTCGAGCACTTTCACCGGAGAGGTCGTATTCGAGTCCTCTATGAGGTCGACGAGCTTGCTGTCCTCCTCGTCCCCTATGGGGGTCTCGAGAGAGATCGGGTCCTTCGAAATCTTAAGCACGCGGGCAACTTTGTCGGACTGCATCCCGACCTTATCGGCTATCTCTTCGGGCAACGGCTCGCGCCCAAGCTCCTGCACGAGGAGCCTCGACGTCCTGACGATCCTGTTGATCGTCTCCGTCATGTGGACGGGTATCCTGATGATCCTCGACTGGTCGGCGAGGGCTCTGGTTATCGCCTGCCTTATCCACCAGGTCGCATAAGTGGAGAATTTATAACCCCTGTTGTATTCGAATTTCTCGACCGCCCTCATGAGCCCCATATTCCCCTCCTGAATGAGGTCGAGGAACGGAAGGCCCCTGTTGATATAGCGCCTGGCGATGCTCACCACGAGACGGAGGTTGGATTCGATGAGCTTCCTCCTCGCCCTGTGAGTCATCTGCTCCCCGAATTCTATCCTCCTGAAGGACTTCTTGAGCAATACGGTATCGGTGTCGGAATCGACGAAAAACTCCTCCATAGTACCTTTCAACGCTTTCTTGGCCTTAGACAAAGAGGACTTTTTCTTATTGTTGAGGGATGCGAATTCGCGCCTCAGTTTTTCCAGCCTGTCAATATAACTCCGGGCGACGGAGAGTATCCGGTCCATCTGTGTGGCGTTTAGATTAATATCTTCCAGGTAAACGAGCATCTTGCCGTTGTTCTTTTTCATCCTTTCGAGAAGGACCTTCTTTTTCCTGAGCGATGCCGCGCCGAGCTCTTTCTTCGCCTGCTCGTTGTCCTCGTAGAGCTTATTTATGGCGATCAATGAATTCCTTATGCCGAGCTGCACTTCTTCCTCGACGGCGTTATCGGCATCGTCGAGGGCATTCGTGATATCCCTTACGTTCAGACTTCCTTTCTGAATCTCATCGCCCAGCCTTATTATCTCTTTCAACATCAGAGGAGAGCCGAGTATGGCTTTGGCGACGATCCTCTTACCCGTTTCGATCTCTTTCGCTATTCTTATTTCCTGCTCTCTTGTGAGCAGCGAATGGTCCGCTATTTCGTGGAGATAAAATCTGATCAGATCGTATTCGTTGGCATTCTCTTTGGCGTCATTAAGGTTGAAACCGTACTTTACAGCGCTTTCCTGAACCTCTTCCCCGGCAAACTCCGCATCGTCCGGCTCCTCGTCGAATACGCCGTCCTCGTCAAGCTTCTCGCCATCCAGCGTTTCAGCAATAGGGTCCGGAACCCTCTCCTCATCTACTATTTTCATATGCAAACTGCCCTTTCTTTTATTTCGCATGGGGTCTCCCCTCTTCCGGTTATTTTTGTTTCCTTAAGTCCGTGTATTCGGTCAAAAGCCGCTTTTCAAGCTCGGCGTCCTTGTTTTTTACGGCATCGTTGATGCTGAGCCTCAGCGATTTCAATCTCTCATCGAGCTTGACGAGCTTTAACTTCTTTATACAGCTCATTATCATCTTACTCGCTGTATCACTGTCGGAAATGCCCGGAGAAGACATGAGGGCTTCGGAAATAAGTCCCTGCGCCGCGCTGCCCTGAAACGAAAGGAGAAGGGAGGACACGTCATGCACACCTTTTATAATTATCTCTTCCAGAATGGACATGACATCCCGATCAGACACACACCCTTCCCAGTCCTCTTCAGCGACAACCCGTGACAGCTCCGGATATGTGAGGAGAATATTTAGCATTAATTTTTCATGGTTGCTATGCGCTTTAACGTTTTTAACGCCGCCCATCTTCCCCTGTCCCTTTCCAAGCCTGACGAGCGACAATACTTCATTCTCCCCGAGCCCGAGCTTCTCCGCGGTCTTCCTTATATAACTGCTCCTGAGTATGGGGTCGTTCACCTTTACGAGCACATCCGCTATCTCTTTCACACCGCTGTTTAATGTTACCGCTCCATTCCTATATTCGTCCACAGTGTTGTCGATGTAGAAATCGAGGAGGGTCGGCGCTTCGTCGATCAACTTATTGAACTCCACTGCTCCCTTATTGGCGAGGAAGGAATCGGGGTCGTCGCCCTCGGGGAGTATGACCACGCCGGGGAGAAGCCCTTCCCCGAGAAATATGTCGAGCGACCTGACGGCCGCCTTTACTCCGGATTCGTCTCCGTCAAAAACAACCACTATCCTGTCCGTGTAGCGCCTGAGTATGGCCGCATGGTCCCTCGTCAGGGACGTTCCGAGCGTCGCGACTACGTTTTTAATGCCGGCCGAGTATAGAGCGAGGAAATCCGTGTACCCCTCGACTATGATCGCCCTCTTATTCTTCCTGATGTGGTCTTTTGAGCTCTCGAGCCCGTAGAAGTTTTTTCTCTTATGGTAAATTTCGGACTCGGGGGAATTGGTATATTTAGGCTCGTCGCTTTCCTTTATCCTCCTTCCTCCGAAACCGATGACCTTCCCCTCCACGTTGCATATGGGGAAAATTATCCTGTTCCTGAATCTGTCGTAATATCCGTCCCCGCTTTGTTTCTTAACGACGAGACCCAACTTTTCGGCGAGGGAAAGAGGGACGTTGTGCTTCTTTAAAAAATTCACGAGCGTGTCCCAGCCGTCGGGCGCATAGCCGAGCTTGAATTCCACAATTACATCAGACGGTATTTTTCTATTTTCGAGATACTCCCTGGCAGGGCCGCCCTTCCGGCTCTCGCGGAGCGCCCTGTGATAAAAGCCGGACACGGCGGAGTTTACTTTTAACAGGGTGTTTATCTGGGAATGGCCCTTAACGGGAGGAGTGCTTTTCTCGATGGTGATATTCGCGCGCTTCGCGAGGTCCGAAACCGCTTCGGGGAATGTGAGGCCGTTATACCTCATGTAAAACCCCAGCACGTCGCCCCCAGCGCCGCAGCTGAAACAATGGAAGAGACCCTTTTCCTCGTCTACGTACATCGACGGGTTATGGTCGTCGTGAAATGGACAGAGCGCCACATAACCCTTCCCGGTTTTTTTAATAGATGTGTAACCTTCAATGAGGTTAAGAATGCTCAACCTCCTCTTTATTTCTTTGACGAGGAAATCATTGTTAAAATTTACCATCTATCAATAATTCAAATTTTAAAGTAATTCTGGGATTTTCAAAGGAAAGGGCCCTGACCCTGAACCCACGGAATACAGAATACAAAGTAGTGTCCCCCCTACCGGTATTTATGTATTTCTATAGTAAAGCTAGTTTTTTCTAGTACGTTTTATTACGCGCTTTTTAGCTGCAAATAGCTTTTTCTTCTTCCTTTCGCTGGGCTTTTCGTAATATTCCCGCCTCCTTACTTCGGACAGTACCCCGCCCTTCTCAACCTGTTTCTTGAACCTTTTAAGCGCGCTGTCTATGCTTTCGTTATTTCCGACCACAATTCCTGGCATTAAGTAACTCCTCCCTATTTATGTTGGAACTCCAAGTAGAAAAACCTAAAGGATTAGCAATAAATTGTCAAGTACGCGTAGCACTTCCGATCAGCCAACCTTTATTTTTTTCCTTCTTTCACTTCAAATACGCCGACCCTCCTGAGATTCTCCATTATTCTCTTTTCCTCTTCTTTCGGGTCCCGGTTCTCAGGCACGCTCTCGTCCTCCTGACGATGCTCCTCGAACCTCCTGACCCATGAATCACGTTTCTTTCGCACGTCATCTACAAGGCCCATAACAAGATCCCTCCGCTGAATACAATAACATAGATTAAATTTTTATCTTTCGCTTACCTCGCTGCCCCCGGTCAAGATGCTCGAAACAGGGACTATATCCACCCGGCCCTCTATTTGCGGCATCATCTCCGTGAGAGCCTCAACGGTGCCGGGGTACGGGTGACATATGCCCACCGCATAACCGTTTTTCTCGGCGATCCCGACGAGCCTCTCTATTTGTGATTTGACATACGCGGCGTCTTTCGACGAGTCGTCTAAAAATACATCCCTTTTCCCGGTTTTCATACCCATCTTTAAAGCTGTCTTGTATCCAACGCTTCCCGACGAAGTCAGACTGTCTATAAAAAATAACCCTCTTCCGTCGATTTCTTCGAGGACCATGTCCATCAGCTCCTGATTCTCCATGAACTTCGAGCCCATGTGGTTATTAACGCCTTTAACGTAGGGGACGGAGGAAAGGTTCTCATCGAGCTTCGCCAGCACGGCTTCCTTGGGCAGACCGACCAGGAGGGCGTCTTCCCCGGCGTCCGACCCCGTGTATCCCGACGATTCCATAGGCTCCATGGGGAGATGGAGCATGACGTCCAGGCCTTTATTGCGGGCAGCTTCGGCCGCGTACCTGGAATAAGGCAGGTTGGGAAGGACGGCCAGAGTAACGGGTGCCGGAAGCTCTATGAGTTTATCGATCGGCCATTTACTCATGCCGATGTCGTCCACTATAATGGCGACTTTCGGCTCGAAGACCGCCGAACCGGCGATCTCGTCCTTTTTGACCGCATCTGCCGGCTTACCCGGCTCCCGAGCGTCCCGAGGCCCCTTCGCCCCTCTCTCTACAGGCGTTTCGCCTTGCTTCTTCCCGACTATTTTGGCAGGGGGGGCTTCTTTTACGGGGACGTTCATCTTCTCAGCCGTAACCTGCCGAGCCCGGTCTTTAGGGGATATGTTCTCTTTTAGATGATAGAGCCCGTAGAGGCCGAGTATAAGGACGACTAAGAACGACAACGCATAGGCGAGCGCCCTCCAGGCATTCTTATTCCCGTTACCGCCTCTCTTGCGGGGTCTTCTGGGTTGATTGTTCCTTGTCGATTTCGGCAATAGAAGGGCGCTCCCTAGCCCTTGGGAATTGTTTTATCAGCTTCCGAGGAGTTAAGTATGTTGATCGCGCTTTCGAGCTGTTTGTCCTGATCCTCGCTGTTCTCGACCTTGATATCGGGGGTCACGCCCACTTCGTTGATGGACCGTCCGCTCGGGGCATAGAACTTGGCAGTCGTCAGCTTGAGCCCCGAGCCGTCTTCGAGCTTTATAATCGTCTGAACGGACCCCTTGCCGAAGGTCTTCGTGCCCAAAATCACGGCGCGTTTACTGTCCTGAAGCGCTTCCGCGACGACTTCAGACGCGCTCGCGCTCCCGTCGTTTACTATCACCACGACAGGGAACGTCTGGAAGCTCCCGTTCTTCGTCGCGTAGTATTCCCTCGTCTGATCCCGGGTCCTACCCCTGACGCTCACTATAAGCCCGCTGTCGATAAATTCGTCCACGACGTCAATAGCCTCGGTCAGAAGCCCGCCCGGATTGTTTCTCAGGTCAAGTATAAGCCCGCTGAGCTCGGCCCCGTTCTGTGTCTCCAGCCCGGCGATCGCTTCCGTAAGCTCCTGGGAGGTGCGGTCCTGAAATTGTGCGAGCTTTACGTACCCGATGCCGTTTTCGAGGAGCTTGGGCTTTACACTCTTAACGATTATCTTGTCCCTTATCAGGGTGATGACCCGGGGCTCCTGCTCCCCTGCCCTCCTGATAGTGATCTTTACCGGCGTGCCGCTCGGACCCCTCAAAAGCCCGACCGCCTCCTGAACCACCATACCCTGTGCGGATTTCCCCTCTATCTCTATTATCTGATCTCTGGGTTTTATACCGGCTTTTTCCGCAGGGCTTCCCTCTATCGGCGTAATAACTGTTAGCACTCCGTTCTCTTCGGAGACCTCCATTCCGACCCCTCCGAATTCCCCGGAAGTGCCTATCTCGAGCTCCCTGTAACGTTCCGGGCTCAGGTAAGTGGAATATGGATCGAGCGTCTTCAGCATGCCGTCGATCGCGCTGTTCGTAAGCTTTTCCGGATCGACCTCTTCCACGTAGTTCCTTTCTATGAGATCGAGGACACGAGTGAAGTTGGAGAGCCCCTCGTATGTGGTGTCGTTCGCAATGACCGGAGTGTAATTAAGGAGCAGCAAAAGCAATAAAATGTAAATTCTTTTCATTTTCACGATAGAATTACCTCTTTAATAGAGATTAACCAAACATCGTTTATTCGGCAACCCGGATTTCGGGAACAATTCCAGCTTATGCCGGGTCATCCGGAAACGCCGAAATGAAGTTATAAAGAGGAAGTTATAAAGAAAGGGTCAGGGCTTATGTGCCGGTTCAGGCGTCTCTACGGTACCCGAATTCTCCATCAGGCTATTTTTAGAGAATATTTAATCAGTGAAACCGGACCGGGCCTGTACCGGGGGTCAGAGGCGTTTTACCGCCGCTTTCGTCAACCGACAAAGCCGGTATCGGCACGAGCGGGAATGAACCGTCGATTATACGCAATTTGAAGAGTCCGGAAGTTTGATATAAATTAATCGGGGGAGAGAATTATGCTTGAAATGGTCGTTACGGTTCTAAGCAGGTTCATACAGAGCTACACTTCGGTCGTGCTCCAGCTTTCGAAGGACTGGTTCATACTTTTTAGAATATTATTTATTCCGGTTTCTTTATATATATATTGCCTGACCTTCCTGGTTATAGTCACGGTCCTGCTCATAGTAGTCATAATAGCGTTTCCCCTGTCCTTTTTCTCGAAAGTGGCATTCAAGCAATAACACCCGGTCAGTCGATTTACCCCCGAGGCGATATCGGCTTTGTTAACGTACATGAGGTGATATACTTAGAGGGTTTATGAAGGGGAAACTGGAATCGCTCATAGACAGGGAAAAGCTCCCGTCCCACATCGCAATAATCATGGATGGTAACGGGCGATGGGCAAGGAGCAAGAACCTCGACAGAATAAGCGGGCACAGGGAGGGAATGAAGTCCGTCCGCGCCGTGGTTGCGGCTTCAAAAGACCTCGGTGTCGGCTACATCACACTCTACGCCTTCTCCGCTCAAAACTGGAAACGACCGAAGAGCGAAGTCAACGCCCTCATGGAGCTCCTTAAACATTACCTGCTCAAAGAACGCGACAAATTGATCGAGAACGGTATCAGGCTGAACGCTATTGGGAGGCTAGAGGAGCTCCCCCAGCCCGTATACGAAGTGCTGCGGGATACGATAGAAATGACGAAGCGCGGCCGGGATATGACCCTGACACTCGCCCTCAGCTACGGGGGGAGGGAAGAGATCGTCGACGCCGTCAGGAAAATCCTCGCCGGCGGCAAGATGCGCCCCGAATCCCTGGACCAGTCGACTCTATCTCAATTCCTTTACACGGCCGGCATGCCGGAGCCCGACCTGTTAATAAGGACGAGCGGCGAGATGAGGCTCTCCAATTTCATGCTGTGGCAGAGCGCCTATGCGGAAATCTACGTCACCAGGACGCTCTGGCCTAATTTCAGGAGAAGGCACCTCGTGAAAGCTATTCTCAATTACCAGAGCCGGGAACGGAGATTCGGTCTTACCGGAGAACAGGTGAAGAAAAGGGAAGCGATTTGAAAAATATTTCCATACTCGGCTCCACGGGATCCATAGGGAAGCAGACCCTGGAGGTAATATCCCGGTACCCCGATAGATTCAGGATACTGGGGCTTTCGGCGGGAGAGAACACGGGTCTCCTTCTGGAGCAGATTCGGGAATTCAGACCGGTAGCAGTATCGGTAAAGGACAGCGGGCTCGCGGAGTCTCTGCGTGCCCGGCTAGGAGATATACAGGTCGAGATTCTATATGGTACAGAAGGTGCGTGCGAAATCGCGTCCAATAACGCCAACGACCTCGTTGTATCGGCCATGGTGGGGGCTTCGGGTCTCGTCCCTACACTGTCGGCCGTCAAAGCGGGAAAAGACATCGCGCTCGCTAACAAGGAATCGCTTGTAGTCGCTGGCGAGCTCCTGACGCGGGAAGCGGAAAGGAGAGGCGTCAGGATAATACCGGTAGACAGCGAGCACAGCGCGATATTCCAGGCCCTCGAGACGTGCGGGAAGGAATACGCCAAGGGACTCATAATAACCGCCTCAGGGGGACCTTTCCTCGACACGCCCGCAGAAGAGCTCGGCGCCGTCACGGTCGAAGTGGCGCTCAACCATCCGACCTGGAAAATGGGGGACAAGATAACCATCGATTCAGCTACACTAATGAATAAAGGTTTTGAAGTAATCGAGGCCAAGTGGCTGTTCGGCTTTGATGCGGAGCGTATCGCCGTATGGATACACCCGCAGAGCATCGTACACTCTATGGTAGAATATATCGACGGGTCGTTGATATCGCAGATGAGCCTCCCAGACATGCGGATTCCGATTGCTTATGCGCTCTCTTATCCCGAGCGGATGGTTATGAACGGGCGCAGGGTTGTGCCCGAAAACTTCCGCGAGCTCACATTCAGGGGGGTCGATAACGAGAAATTTCCCTCGATATCCCTCGCATTCAGCGCTCTCGGGGAGGGCGGGACAATGCCCGCCGTGATGAACGGCGCAAATGAAGTAGCGGTCCGCGCCTTTCTCACGAGGGAAATAGGCTTCACGGACATAGTTCGCATCGTGGAGAAGGTAATGAGTATTCACCGGTCGAGCCCCGCAGAGTCACTCGAGTCCGTCCTCGAGAGCGACGCATGGGCCAGAGACGAGGCCCGCACATTAATCAGAAACCAGGAGAATTAAAAACATGACCGCAATAATAGCTTTTATTTTCGTTATCGGAATATTGGTATTCATACACGAGCTCGGGCATTTTCTATTGGCAAAGTGGAGCGGGGTGAGGGTAGAAAAGTTTTCCCTCGGCTTCGGCAAAAAACTGTTCGGCTTCAGGAGGGGCGAAACCGAATATCTTATCTGCGCGCTCCCCCTCGGCGGATACGTCAAGATGTACGGCGAGGGTTCTGAGGGGAATTTCATCGTGGACAAGGTGGACCCAGGCTCGGACGCAGATAAAGCCGGTTTCAGGCCGGGCGACAGAATCGTAAGCATAGACGGAATCGAGCTCACGTCCTTTCCAAGGTGGAAGCAGCTTGAGAGCGCCCTGAAAAAGGAGCCCGAAAGGGATTATATGTTCGTCCTCGAAAGGGACGATAAAAAGATAGAGCTGACCGCAAAGGCGCGGAGCCTCGAAGGGGCGGACACGTATTCCGAAAAGGAATACCCGAGGGGGTTTTCGAACCAGCCCCTGCTCAACAGGCTCCTTATAGTGATAGCGGGCCCCGGCATGAATTTCCTCCTGCCTTTCGTATTCCTCCCGATAGTGTTCATGATAGGGATCACGGTGCCCGCGTACCTCGAACAGGTCCCGGTGATCGGCTATATAAAGCCCGGCTCCCCTGCCGCGGAAGCCGGTTTTATGAAAGGCGACAGGATAGTTGAAATCGAGGGGAAGAAGGTATCCGACTGGAAGGACGTCAACATCGAGATCCAGACCAACCCCGACGCCCTGATCAATATCGAAGTTGAGAGGGGGGGAGCGACGGAAATAATTCCGGTAAAGGCGACGGCGTCCGCGGAAGGAATCGTGGCGATCGGGTTCGGCGAGCCTTTAAAAGCCAAGGTCGGGACCGTTGTAGCCGGCACCCCCGCGGATAAAGCCGACCTCGTCAAAGGGGACGAGATACTGGACATAAACGGAACGAAGGTAGCCGACTGGGACCAGATGGCATCGATAGTTAAAGAGAATTCGGGGAAAGAGCTTACACTCCTCATAAACAGGCAGGGCGAGGAGATAACCAAGACAATAACCCCTGAAACTTCAGCCGAGACCGGGAAAGGCGCGATCGGCGTATCGCCGTATCAGGACGAGATAGTAAAAAAATACGGCTTCTTCGAAGCCATTATCAACGGCGTGAAAGAAGCAGCGAACATGATAATCGAGGTCGTTGGGCTTCTGTTCGGATTCCTTTATAAGCTCGTCACGGGCAAGATTGCGCTCGGCACCGCGGGAAAGAGCCTCGCAGGGCCGATACTGATAGCGAAGGTCTCGGGAGCGGCGGCGGAAAGCGGCATAGCGCAGCTCCTTCAGTTCACATGCTTCATAAGCATTAACCTGGCGATCATAAACCTGTTCCCGATACCCATGCTGGACGGGGGCCACGTCCTCTACCTGGCGATAGAGAGCATCAAGAAAAAGCCGCTCAGCCAGAGGACCCTCGAGATAAGCCAGCGCATCGGACTGACCATACTCATATTCATTATGTTCCTTGCGATCTATAACGACCTGTCGAGGGTTAAGGGGGATATCCTGAACTCCCTCGGCCGCGTCATCAATGTCGTAAAATAATCGTCCGGGACCTCGGAATAGGGAATATACTTCAATCATAAGGATGCGCGGCGGCTTCACGAATCCCCACCGCGCTTACGCTTTCCCGGATGAGTCTCCTTAAGCTGGGCAAGGATAACTGGGCGAGGACGAGACCTACGAAAGAGGGCCTGACCTTTATCGCACTCAGCCTCTTCGTCGGCTTTGCAGCCATCAACACCGGGAATAACCTCCTCTATCTCACTTTCGGTATCATGATGAGCTTCGTCGCGGCCTCGGGGATACTGTCGATGATCAACCTCTCGAGGATAGAGGTGAAATTATTGCCTCAGGGAGACGTGTTGGCGCTCACTCCGGCAACACTTAAATTCTCGCTCGTCAACGGCAAAGCCTTCATCCCCTCATACTCCCTCAATATAGAAATTGACGATAAAACAGCCTTCATCCCGTATCTGCCGCCGAAGGTCGAGTCCGGGGCGTCTCTGAAACAAGTATTCAGGGTCAGGGGGTGGAATAAAATTCCCGAAGCCAGGCTCTCTACCAGGTTCCCTTTCGGGTTTTTCAAGAAATGGATAAAGATAGACCTCGGGGACGACGAAGTCCTCGTATTCCCTAAAATTGACGCGATAAACGTCGGGAGTGAAGCGTTCAAGGAAGGGCCGGGAGAGGCGGAATCGGAGAGGACGGGGTTCGGGTACGATCTCAGGTCGATCAAGGAATTCCGGCAGGGCGACAACCCCAGGCTCATACACTGGAAAATGACAGCCAAAACGGGGAGGCTCATGGTGCGGGAGATGGAGGACGAGGAGATAAGGGGGGCCGTGATCGAATTCCACCCGGAAAGGGACAACACCAGACTCGAACACCAGATAAGCCGTATTGCATCGCTCTTCGTAGAGCTTCTGAAACGGGGGTTCGAGGTGGAGCTCAGAACTCCCGATATAACCTTTTCGAGCTCCCGGACAGGCAGATCGCCTAGGCCCGTGTTGAGGTATCTGGCTCTGTTCAGAGCCGATGAAAGTGTCCGCGCCTGATCTCCTAAACCCCACGGAGCAGACGTCCGCCCGCGACCGGATGACGAAGAACCTTCAGGGTGACCATAAAAGACATACCACCTAATTTCAGGTATAAATTCGTATGCCGAATATATCCGACGAGGAGCTCATACTCGAAGTAAACGAAAGGTTCTACAGGGCTTTGGGCACGAGAGACCTCTCGCTCATGGACACCGTGTTCGTCCGCGACGAGAGGGCCGGCTGCACGCACCCGGGCTGGGTGATGCTCAGGGGATGGGAAGCCATAAGGCAGAGCTGGGAGAACGTCTTCGACCCCGAAGACAGGCTCGCCATTAAACTCCACAACGTCACCGTAGACATAAACGGCGACGCCGCCTGCGTCACCTGCGTCCAGGAGCTCACGTACGTCAAGCGAAATCCGGTAATGATGAACGTCTCGATATCGACGAATATATTCGAGAGGACCGAATCGGGCTGGCTCATGGTTATCCACCACGCCTCCCCCATCCCCTTCGTCACCGAAGAAAAAGAGACAAAACAAAGTAAGCTGCAGTAAGGCCATTAATGCGGGCTAACAGCTATTTCGCTAATCCCCGTTATGGTTGAAGTGGAGTCCGCATTCTTTATCGGAGTCATTCTCCCACCACCACCTGCCCGCCCTCTCGTCTTCCCCGGGCTTGACTGCGCGCGTGCACGGGGCGCAGCCTATGCTCGGGTAGCCCATGTCGTGGAGCTTGTTGTAGGGGACCTTGCGCTCTTTTATATAATCCCACACCATCTTGCTCGTCCAGTCCACGAGCGGATTTATCTTTAAAATCCCGCCGTTCTGCTCGTCTATCTCGAACCTTTTCGACCCGGCCCTCGTTTCCAGCTGGTCCCGCCTTATGGATGTTATCCAGCCGTCCATATCCGCCAGGTAGCGTTTGAGGGGCCTCACTTTTCTTATATCACAGCAGAGTATCCTGTTTTCCTTCCCCTTATAAAACAAATTAACCCCGCGCTCGAGCACCATTTCCTCGACCTCGGCCTTTTCGGGGAAAACGACTTCTATCATGGCCCCATACCTTTTCCTTACCTCGTCCATGACGTCGTAGGTCTCCTGATTGAGCCTGCCCGTATCGAGCGTGAATATCCTCGCCTCCCGGCTTATCGCCATGAGCATGTCTATGAGCACCATGCCCTGGGCCTGAAAGCTCGAAGCGAGCCCGAGCCGCGGGTGGAGATTATCAAATGCCCACACGAGCATTTCGTCAGCGCTCCCGCCCTCGAACCTGAGGTTAAGCTCTTCGACCTCGGCCGGGGTGAAAATCCGTTTCCGGGCCTCTAAGCCCCGTGCTTTTTTACCTATCGATCCCGACAAATTGATTTTTAGTCACCTCTCCGCCTATCGAGTCCATAATCTTATTATATATCCTAATGCCCGAAATTCCTGCTTATCATAGCCGCGACGTCGTAGCTGAAATAAAGAGAAGACAGGAAATATCCCATAGCCACGGCGACAAACGGTATGACGAACCAGAAGAACGCAATTCTCACGACGTGGCGGTTCTGGGCGGTAACCGAAAAGCCCTGCTGCGCAAGAGAGAACCCTATTATCCCCGCGGTAACGATCTCGGCCAGAGATACGGGAACGCCCGAGAGCGAGGCGATCAGGATTATTGCTGCCCCCGTGAATTCAACGGAGATCGCTCTCAATATGCATATCTCGGTGATTTCCTTCCCGACGCTCTCAAGCACCCTCCCGCCAAAGAGTATAGCCCCGACACCCATTGCCACGCCCGCCATTACAGCCCCCGCATTGGCGTTCACGAGCCCCAGGCCTACGAGAGGGCCGACGGAATTGGCTGAATTATTCGCCCCCGCGGAAAAAGCCACAAACACCCCGGATATGGTTATCAGGATGGAAAGTATTTTATTTATGGCCCCCTCTGAATACCGGGCGGTCAGAAACTGTAATGTTTTTAAATACAGATACTTCGCGATGAGGTAATTCGCCGCCAGCGCTGCGAGAGGCGTAATTACCCACCATATCACTATCTCGAAAAATTTTTCACCGTTGAGCGACTTCGAATAGAGGCCCACCCCCACTATCGCGCAGACTATAGCATGGGTAGTAGCCACGGGCACACGGGATATATTCGCCCAGGAAATGAAAATTATTGCAATGACGAAGATTATTATTACGAGGCCTATGTGAGTTGAGAAAATAGCGCCGGGCACAAGTCCGTTCCCCAGGGTTTTAACGACCGGAGTACCCGCGAGCAGAGCTCCCAGAACCGCGAAAACGGCAATCATTACGGTCGCTTCCCTTTTGGTCCTCACGCCCGCGCCGTAAGCCGTTGCCATGGAAGCCGCGGAATTGTTCGCACCTATGTTGAGCGCAAGGAATGCGGATAGGACAATAGCTATAGGAAGGACTAAATCCAAAGAGCAGTCTCCGTATGAGTTAGCAGCCTATGATTTTGATTACTGAAGCCAGTAATTGGGTGCAAATTGAGTGCCATATAAAAAAATCCTTTAATTCAGGTGATATATACGATGAGTCGGGTAACCGCTTGATTAATTGTTAATCACTCCGTATATTTTTGTTACAATCATTAAGGAGATTCTATATCCATGACTGGCAAGGTTTCAATTTTAACCGAGGATCGAAGCCTCGTAAAAGAGATAGAAGATATCATGGGGAGCGGGGCTGTCGAGGTTTTCTCACGGGCCGGGGACATAAAAGATGCTGACGTGGTCCTGCTGGATGCGGACACGTCGGGCATTAACAATCTGAGCCGGTTAAAGGACAAGTATTTCATCATAGTAATTACCGCCGAAAAGGGCACCAGATACCTCATCGAATCGATGACTTTCGGCGCGTTTGACTGCGTGTTCAGACCCCTTAAGAACTCCTCTCTAGCCGGGTCGCTCGAAAGGGCGTTAGGCATAAGGTCCGAGATTAAGGGCCACCTCGTGGAATTCCACGGGGACACGCAGGGCACGAGCGTTACGTGCGCGATCGTGGGGGACTCGCCCATGCTCCAGGAGGTGTGCAAGCTCATAGGGCAGGTCGGGAGGGTGGATGTCCCCGTGCTGATAACCGGGGAGAGCGGGACGGGTAAGGAATTAGTTGCGGAGTCCGTGTGGAAGGTCAGCACGAGGTGGGAAAAGCCTTTCGTCGTGCTTAACTGCGCCGCCATCCCCGAGACCCTTTTGGAGGCCGAGCTCTTCGGATATGAGAAAGGGGCGTTTACTGGCGCGTCTTCGTCCCGTACCGGGAAATTCGAGGAGGCCGACGGGGGAATAATATTCCTCGACGAGATCGGCGATATGCCGTTTTCACTCCAGGCGAAGGTGCTGAGGGTGCTGCAGAGCGGTACGTTCCACAGGCTTGGCTCCCATAAGGAAATATCTGTAGACGTGAGGATAATCACCGCGACGAACAAGGACCTCGAGAAGATGGTCAGGGAGGGGAAATTCAGGGAGGACCTCTATTTCCGTATTAACGTCGTGAGGATACACCTTCCCGCGCTCAAGGAAAGAAAAGAGGACATACCACTCCTTTGCGAGTGCTTTACGAGGAGACACAGCACGCAGATAGGGAAGGAAATAAAGGGGGCCACGAGCAAGTTTCAGAAAACGCTCATGGAATATGACTGGCCGGGCAACGTCAGGGAGCTCGAAAACGTGATCAGGAAGGCTATTGCGTTCACGAAAACGCCCTATCTCACTTCCTATGACCTCGACCTGAGAGAAAAACATCGGTCGGTAAAGCCGGTTCACAATATATCGTTCAAAGACGCCCTCAGGAGCTCCGTCAAGAGCCTGCTCGGCTCGGGGCACGAAGAGAACATATACGATATGGTCGTTAAGGAGGCGGAGGTCGTCCTGCTTCAGGAGGCCCTCGACGCGAGCGGCTGGAACCGTTCCAAAGCTGCGAGGACGCTCGGCATAAACAGGCTCACGCTCAGGCGTAAGCTGGAAGAATACGGAATAGGGAATAAGAGGGGTCTCATCGAAACGGAATAACCGGGCCTTCTCAGTCCCCGAGCAGCTCCGAGATCGTAAAAATCGAATAAAAGTCGATCCCCAGCTCTCCGAGCTTCTGTCGGGCTCCCTCCTCCCGGTCGACTATTACGAGCACTTTCCTCACCACGGCCCCTGCGTTCCGGACCGCGTCTATCGCAGTCAACACCGACCCGCCCGACGTAACGACGTCCTCGACTACCGCCGTATTGTCACCGGGCTTAAGGTTGCCTTCCATCAGTTTTCCGGTGCCGTGCCCCTTCTCCTGTTTCCGAACGAGGAAGCCTCTCAGCGGATAGTCCTCCCTCTGGCTCGTCGAGAGGAGGGCGCCCACTATCGGGTCAGCCCCCATTGTCGGCCCTCCGACGGTGACGATGAGCGGGTCCAGCTTTATTTCGCTGAGAAAAATATCGGCGACGAGAGATACCCCTTCCGGATGGAGCGTCGTGAGCCTGGCGTCTATGTAATAATCGCTCTCCCTTCCGGACGCGAGCGTGAATTTCCCCCTGAGTATAGAGTTCTCGAGGAGTATCCGCTTTAGTCTGTCTCTCTTTTCAGATGCCACCGCTGCCACCGTGTATGAATCAAACCTCAGATGCGGTTTCCTGTCAATTTGTCAGGTCCCTGTAACAGAAAAAGCCCGCATGAGCGGGAGAGTATGCGTTCTAATCTTTTAGTGACCTCACCTTCCAGATATCCTCGGCGTATTCCGATATAGTGCGGTCGCTTGAGAATTTCCCGATACGGGCGACGTTGAGAATCGCTTTCCTGGCCCAATCCCCGGTCCTCATAAACTCCTGCCCGACCGTCTGCTGCATCTCCATATAGGATTCGAAATCCGCAATGTGGAAATAAACGTCGCCGTTCATGAGGAGGGCTTCATAGATCCATTTGAAGAGCCCGCGCTCTTCCCCGCAGAATATATCCGACTCGAATGAATCCAGCACCCTTTTCAGGTAAGGGTTCCGCTCGTAGATC
>DATIET010000185.1:0-6657 GCA_035455615.1 Thermodesulfobacteriota bacterium | reverse complement strand
CCGCTGACATCGGAGGCGGGTCAGTGGTGAATGTCACCGAAGTGCTCGCGCTCATCTGGTCGATGACCGAAAGCTGAGGTGCGCGCGTCCGGATCAAATATGCGCGTTTACGGTGGCGTTGTGTAATATCAGCCGGGCACTACACGGAATTCCTGCAAGCGACCGGTGATATGCCATGCCTGAATCAGTTGCCCGTAGCGCCGGCCAGCGACGACTTGCAGTCGGGCGTGAGCTTGGTTTCGTTCGATTGGAGGCACTGCATGACCTCGGCCTTCTTGTCCCCTGCGCTCGCGCATAACGTCGCGACGTCGTCCTCGCATGCCTGGCCGACCTTCTCGACCTGGCGGGCAATCTTTATCAGGTGAATCTTGCAGCCTCTTGAGAGATTGCTCGCGTTTTCCTTGAGACACCCTGAAAGCTTTCCGCCCCCCGGCTTAATGCCCGGGCATAGAGTCTGTATATCCTCGGCGCAGGGCCCTGCGTCCTGTGAGAACGCCCCTATACTCCAGGAAAAAATTAAGCCTAGCGTGATTATGGCTACGACTATCGATGTAACTAGGGGTGTATTGCTTCTCATGGCTGCCTCCTTTGATTTGGTTCCTAATTATAAGCCCTATTATGGCCGGTTCATAAGACCCTGAACAACTTGCCGGATTTACGGATTTCAGGTGGAGGTGCCGAAGAGCGAGCCGACTCACGACATCAACCCCATTGCGAGAGCGCCCCGGAGCGATATCGTAGAATTAATCGGGGAACGCGACTCCGGGCTTGGCTCCCATCTTCTTCAATACTTTGGCCATAGGGCAAAACCCGGTGAAAGAGGCCTGAAACATGTTCAGGCCGACGAAGGCCGTGAACAAAAACCAAGCCGGATGGACAAAGTATCCGAGCGCAAGGCTTGCGAGAACGAAGATACCGGCGACGCGGAAAACGAGGCGGTCGACGTTGGACGATTTCATAATTTTTCCTCCTTTCGTGCAGTCAAATCTTTCGATAGTGGTTGAGTACCAGTCCCGAATCGAGGGCGCGGCTGCTCACGAGCGTGAGCCTGACCTCGACGTCGCACGACTGGATCAGAGGGATTCCCGAGCCGAGAATAATCGGTACGATCGCGATGAAATAATCGTCGATAAGCCGTTTCCTGTGGAACTGGGTGAATACGCTGGCCCCGCCCACGACCCATACCCGCTTTAGTTTCCATTCACGCATCAGGTCTACCGCATCTTCCACTCTCCCGGTAAAAAATTCCACACATTCGCGGAAGGGCTTCCGGGCGAGGTTGGAAAGGACCATGCAGGGTTTATTGCCGTAAGCCCATTTGCCCGTGTCCGATATCTGATCGTAGGTTTTGGCGCCCATTACAAGACCGTCGACGGTGTCGAAGAACTCGCCGTACCAGGCCGAGTCTGGGTCATACCCCGATAGCCGGTCGACGGAGCCGTCCTCCCTGGCAATGAATCCGTCCACGCTGCAGGCGGAGTACATGATAAATGCAGGACCAGTGCTTTTTTCCATTGTTTAATACCGCTCTTTGCCGTGCTTCGCGGATTTTACAGACATAACAGATATTAAGATAGCATATTCGAGCATGCTTCAACAAAAAATAGTAAGTATGGTTTAATAAATAATAAAATGTTATATTTTAAACAAAACCTGGGAGAACTCCTAAACCCGGCGCGGAGGCGGCTGGAAATGAAAAAATATTTAATCGCAATTCCATTCATTATTTTAATTCTCGGCTGTAACGATAGTGAAGACTCTCAAAATTTCTGCTACCTGCTGACGGCTTCGGACCCGTGCTACGACGCGAATGAAGGAGGGAGCACGGAGATTGTGACAGACCAGACAGTCGATGAAGTCATTGCGGAGGAAGAGGGGATGCCGGGGTTCGAGGGTGAGCTCGAGATCGATGATATTTTAAACGAGGTTGCAATCCTCTTCCCGGATGATCCGGAGTGTCCTTATGAGCAGAGCGGATTGGTAATTAAAACGACTGGGGATTGGAACAGGTTCAGAAACAGCTGTTTATTCAGTTTCTTCGAGATCCCGAACGTGGATTTTTCCGAGAACATGGTTCTGGTTTCTACACAGAATTTCGGGGAGTTTGGCACTACGGTTGAGGCGGTTCTGGAGTTCGACGAAGAACTCGTTGTGGTTATTAAAGACGACGTTAGCGATTTTGATTCCCCGGCTCCGGGGTACCCGTTCGATATAGTTTCAATCGCACGACGCGATCTGCCAGTCGATTTTATAAGGGTGGAAGTGTTTTTTAGTCCGATTCAGTAACTGGATTAAACGAATCTTGAAACGTCTTTTTTCCGTTCAGCGACGTTACGCCAATACAGGAATAAATTTTAACTAAACACCTGCTCTAATGTTTATCTTCCGCTTCTGATGTGCGCCTATCTCTGGACTGTTCAGTGCCGGATTTCGGTTCTTCCTGAATAATGACGAGACTATGGTCTTTGTCCACTTCGGAGTGGTCGTAATAAAAGTAGTCTAGAAGTCTTATGTCTATGTCTTCCCTCACCAAAATCACCTCCCCTGCCTATACATATATATGTATTTACATTTTAACACTTACGTACGGAGAAAGTAAGAGGTTTTTTATAGTTAATTTACGTACGAGTCATCGGGTCACTCTTAAAAAAGTTCTCGGGCGTCCGGGGAATACCGATTAAACTGTCCTTTATTCAATCGCGCGTTCGTCGTATGAATGAAAAGACCTCAAATCATAGGAGAAATGATATGATTATAAGAGCCTGATCGTCGCGGCCGACCTCATTTTGCTTTTTTTGGTTGTTGCTATTCAGCCGTCGGACTTTAGAAGTATTACTAATCTTTCAAACTGTTATAAGCTAAGTCTTTACGGAAGATAAAGTAGCTATCGGGAGGGCAAAATGAGTGAATTTTATTGCAGGTACGGAATCGAAATCGCACGGAAAATAATCTAAATAAGAGGATACACGCATGAAGCTGCTGACGGAAACTAATACGACACTGCTTAACGTCTCTTTGCTGCTCCTGCGGTTGACAGTCGGCATCATCCTCTTCCTGGCCGGCGCCGGGAAGGTCCTGGGATGGTTCGGCGGTATGGGGATCGATGCCACGCTCGATATATTCGTCTCGCAGATGGGAATCCATCCGATCCTCGCTTACCTGAGCTGCTATACTGAGTTCATAGGAGGATTTCTGCTGATCGTCGGTCTGCTCACCCGTCCGGCGGCTTTTGCCATCATGATCAATATGCTAGTGGCGGGGATCGTCACGCTCCCGAACGGCTTCATGGCGGGGGCTTCGTACCCCTTCAGCATGATGGTGAGCTCCATCGTCATCCTTCTGGCCGGGCCCATGGCTTACAGCCTGGATGCGTGGCTCCTGAGCGGGAGAAAGGAAGGCGTGGGATTTAAACGCGTTTAACGGCGGCGTCATGAGAAAAGTAATCGTATCGAATCTGATATCGCTAGACGGCTTCATTTCCGGGCCAAACGGAGAAATAGACTGGTTTGGCTGGGATAAAGAGTTGGAAAGCTATGGCAAAGATCAGCTCGGCTCGATGGGCACTATTTTATTCGGACGAGTAACTTATGAGCTAATGGCAAGTTACTGGCCGACTGCAACCGCGGCTGCGAACGATCAGATGATCATAGACGCGATGAATAATTTACCCAAGATCGTCTTTTCAAAAACGCTCGAAAAGGTCGAATGGAAGAATTCCAGGCTGGTTAAAGAAAATATTGCGGAAGAAATCTCGAAATTGAAGCGACAGCCCGGTAAGGACATGGTGATATACGGCAGCGGCAGCATTGTATCGGCCCTTGCGCAGGCGGGCTTGATCGATGAGTACCGGATTTTTGTCAACCCCGTCGTTCTGGGAAGCGGCAAACCTTTATTCCAGGACATCAAAAACAGGCTCAATCTGAAACATATAAACACTAAGACGTTCGGTAACGGTCTGGTACTGATATGCTACCGGTCTGAAGAAAAAAAACCAGCGACAACTGGGCGGTTATGAAATTTAGACAATCGGAGTATCGATGAGAAAAACATATCATGGAAGCTGCCACTGCGGCGCCGTCCGCTTCGAATGCGAGATCGACCTCGCACGGGGCACCAGCAAGTGCAATTGCTCGATGTGCGCCAAGACGAGATACTGGAAAGCTCTCGTCAAAGCGGACGCGTTCAGGCTGATCGAGGGAGAGGAAGCTCTCACTGACTACGGGTTCGGAAGCAACACCATACACCACCTCTTCTGCAGCCGCTGCGGAGTGAAGCCGTTCGGCAGGGCCTTTCTTGACGTGACCTTCGGGGGCGAGACCTTATCCGGCGAATACTACGCGGTAAACGTCTCATGCCTGGACGACGCCACCATTGGTGAGCTCGCGGAAGCGCCGGTCCGATATGAAGACGGGAAGAACGATAATTGGGAATCACGTCCTGACGAGGTCAGGCATTTATGAGGCTTCAGGCGTACGGCCCGGTGATTACCGTATAACGAATAAAACATTCAGGAGGAAAACTATGTCTAAGTTAACTGATTCAATGCGAGAGTTTCTGAACGGCCGCCACTATGCCACTCTGGCGACATCAAATGAGGACGGCACTATACACCTCACCCCGGTGTGGTATCTCTTTGAGGACGGGCGTTTTTACGTAGAGACGTCTCCCTCAGCGCGGAAGGCCAGGAACGTTGCCGCCCGCCCGCAGGCTTCGATCGTGGTCGATACCCGGAGGAGGCAGGGGGACGAGCTGTGGGTGAGCGCGTCCGGGACAGCGGAGATTATCCAGGGAGAACGGTTCGATGAGATTGCCGGAAAAATTCTTAAGCGCTATATAACAAAAGCCGGGCTCGAGGACCCGAGGGTAGGGCCGGGATTTTCAGCGGGGGGCGGGGTCGTTATTTGTCTCACGCCGGATTCCTGGGGATCGTGGGATTTCAAGAGCCTCGACGATCAATATTTCGGCGGCATCCTGAGACGGACGCCCGAGAAGTGGTTTCATCAGGTAGATTGACGCCGTGTTCTCTCTCTTCTGCAGAGCTTTAGAACCAGGATTCGGGCTAATTTGCCTAAGCAATAAAAAAATGGTCTGAAGTGTCCTGAAACCACCCACCCGTTCGTCGTATATATGCAAGTAGACACAAAGGAGAAAATCATGAGCAGGAATAAAACGGAAGAAGCCTGGATCCGGGAGCTAATGAATACTTGGGTAAAGGCGGTACGCGCTAAAGACATCGAGGGAGTTATGTCGTGCTATGTGCCGGATATCCTGCTTTTCGACCTCGCACCGCCGCTTGAATACAGGGGAGTGGACGCGTATAGAAAAAACTGGGAAGAATGGTTTTCCAGCTTCAAAGGTGCCGTCGGCTATGATATTCGCGATCTGAGAATTACTACGGGCGATGACGCCGCCTTCTGCCATAGCCTGAACCGGATCAGCGGGGCGAGGACGTACGGTGAGCAAACCGAAGTCTGGGTGCGTGCGACCGTAGGCTTCCGCAAGTTCGACGGCAAGTGGATGATCGCGCACGAGCATCTCTCGGTTCCGTTCGAAATGAAAGAGCCGTACAAGGCGCTTCTCGATCTCGAGCCTTAGTTCTTCGAAGATGTACGGTTCGACCTAAATGATACGGAGTGTCCCGAAGCCGCCGGCCCGTTCGTCGTATATATGTAAATAAACAAAAAGGAGAAAAATCATGAGCACAAATAAAGCCAATGACGAAGCCCGTATCCGTGAGCTGATGGATAATTGGGCAAAGAAATTCCGCGCCAAAGACATCGACGGGATTATGTCCATTTATGCGCCGGATATAGTGTCTTTCGACGCCATAGCCCAGCTGCAATTTAAAGGAGTAGATGCGTATAAAAAGCACTGGGAAGCGTGTCTTTCTTTCTGTCAGGGCCCGATAACCTTCGAGACACGGGACATGAATATCACGGTGGGAGACGGCGTCGCATTCTCACATTATCTTAACAGGTGCGGCGGGACCGATCAGAGCGGTGAGGAAAAAGCCTCGTGGATGCGCGCGACCGTCTGCTTCCGGAAGATAAACGGCGAGTGGAAGGTCGTGCATGAACATTACTCGGCACCTTTCGACATGGAGACCGGCAAGGCGCTGTTCGACCTCAAGCCCTAGCGTCCGTGTTGATTTTAACTGAGGTCGTAAGGGCGGCGAAATTACCTATCTGTGGATGGGGTCGCACAGACTAAGATTAGAGGAGAGAACCCATGTTTAAAGACACTAAAGCGTTCAGCAGCTTTTCGGTAAACGACATCGGGAAAGCCAAAGAATTCTACAGCAAAACACTCGGACTCGAGGTTTCCGAGATGAGCGGCGAAATGAGCGGATTGTTAAATCTGCACATCGCGGCCGGGACTAAAATATTTATATATCCAAAACCCAACCATACACCGGCTACATTCACCATACTCAATTTCCCCGTGAACGATGTCGAAGAAGCTGTCGAGGAGTTAAATAGGCGCGGCGTGCGGTTTGAGATTTATAACCTGGACGAGATCAAGACGGACGAAAAAGGTATTTTCCGCAGAGAGGGTATGAAAATAGCATGGTTTAAAGACCCCGCCGGTAATATATTGTCTGTGCTTGAAGAAAAATAATTTAACCGAGGAGAATAATCATGGGCATAAACAAGACTA
>DATIET010000184.1:0-6382 GCA_035455615.1 Thermodesulfobacteriota bacterium | reverse complement strand
CGGGGCTGATAGAGCTTATAAATCCCGAGATAATTTCATCGGAAGGCGAGGTCATCGCGGAAGAGGCGTGCCTGAGCATCCCCGGTTTTACGAGCGATGTTAAGCGGAAGCAGAGGGTGGTGATAGAGGCCTACAACAGGGAGGGGCAGCTCATGGAGATAGAGGCCTCAGAGCTCTTGGCGCGCGTGTTTCAGCACGAGATAGATCATCTGGACGGCGTCCTCTTCATAGACAGGTTATCCCGCCTTAAGCGCGAGCTCATAAAGCGGAAGATCGAGAAAGAGCTCGGGAAAGAAGAAAAAAGGTACGCGGTGTTGTAATTAAAAATTCATCTGCAATACTTTTTACGCTGCTGTTAAGGCTTAGCAACATAATCCTTCCCAAATTAAAATATCTGGAGAAATGGCGTCTTTATTCTGTCGTCGCGAGGGAGTGCTTTGTGCGACCGCGGCGATCTGTCTTTCAGTCATCCTGAACTACGGTTCTGAACGTGTGCAAGAACCGGACGCCATAGGAAGAATGCAACAATGTCACTATTCCACGGTAATTCTTTGAATAAACCAAAATATTCAGGATCTCATCTTTTTCATGAGATTGCCGCGTCGCTCCCGGCTTCACGATGCTACGCCGGGGTAAACCGTTCCTCGCAATGACAGCTCCCTTTTTTTGTCATGCTGAACTTGTTTCAGCATCTCGCTTTATTCATGAGATTGCCGCGGTCGCTCGATTATCCAGCATGGCGCGCAGACAACTTTCTTAATTGCAATCGGCCGACAGCGACTGGTTCTTGCACACGTTCAGAACCGTTCCTCGCAATGACAGGAAGGGGCGAGATTGCCGCGGTTTGTGGATTATGCGATGAAGATTCGAGAGAATTATAAATCACACTATGTGTGTGCGCCTTACCCCCTCTTGTATCTCCCCATAAGCTCGGCTTTTTCGATTATATGCCCCTCTATCGCCCCATCGAACGCTTCCTTCCTCGAGCCTTCCTTGAGCCCGAGCTCCTGGTCGAGCGCGTATAGCTTGAAGAAGTACCTGTGCGTGCCCGAGGGTGGGCATGGCCCCCTGTAGCCTTTACCCCCGAAGTCGCATGTGCCCTGGGCGCCGGGAGGCTCTTTACCCCGCTCCATTCTGTCGGTGCCGGGGGGCATGTTCCACACGAGCCAGTGGACGAACGTCCCCCTCGGGGCGTCGGGGTCGTCACATATAAGAGCGAGGGATTTCGTCCCTTCGGGGACTCCCGTGATATTAAGCTCGGGAGAAACGTCCCGGCCGTCGCAGGTCATCTCCCTCGGGATCATTCCCCCTTCCTCGAAATCGGGGCTCGATAGTTTCATATTATCCGCCTCCTGAAAAGTTGCTCCGCAATTCCAAAGTATATCTTATTGGTTCGATTATCATCCCCGGGAGTCTGTAATACGGCCGGCAATAGCGACGAAATATTCAGTTTCCAGCCTCCTTGCCCGGCAGCCTATTTCAAAAATTTTTTATATATTGTGCCTGAAGTATAACGGCTGTATGTTTAGGCCAAAGCGGACTTTTATCGGGATTACGAGTCGGAACACTTTTAACAATTCATCATGATCAGAAGGGGATAAAATGAAAAGCTCCAAATGGATTTATGTTCTTGCGGTATATGCTCTCTTCATTCTCATCGGTCTCGGAAACATTGGCGGATGCGAAACGAGCGAAGGGGACTCGGATCAGGATGACGACGATACGGAATTGCGTACGTGCGACCTGTCGGGCGCCGATTCGGCCTGCGAGATTTGTGCGGAAGGCAGCCAGGCTGCCTGCTGCCCTCTGACTTCTCCCGCACAATGCGGCTCGGTCAGCTCGATTGAGACGGCATCGGAGTGTGAAACGGATCTCCCGAAGGCATGTATGATAGGAACGCAGCCTACTCCTGTACCGACTCCCGTACCCACACCTGAGCCGACACCTGTGCCGACCCCTGTACCGACGCCTGTTCCAACGCCCGCACCGACTCCCGCACCCACTCCCACTCCTACCCCCCTGCCGTGCCCATCGCCCGGACCGGTTGGGACTCACACGTTACGCATAGTGAACGAATGCTCGCAATCGGTATGGATAGGAGCGGAAAGCATCGGCTTCACTCCACTTCTCTGCGAAGCCGGCACAGGAAGCTCGCCGTCTGTCGGCGACTGCGGTCCTGAGGGCGGTCAGGCGGGCCCGCAGCCGACGAGTCCGCCCACGATCACGAACAACGCCGCCTGGGTAGGGCCTCCGCCCTGGGGCACCGACGGCAGCGCCACCTGGGAGATACCGCCCAGTGACGATGATCCGGCGGGGCTTGGCGGCGTAAGAGAGCTTACGATCCCCGACTGCTGGGATTCCGGGGTCCTCGTAGCCCGTACCGGGTGTTCTGAGCTCCCATCGCCCGGACCCTCCGGGAACCTCACGTGCGAGACGGGCAACTGCGGAGGGACGTACGGAGTAGTGAACTGCGGGGGGAACAACGGGCCCAAGCCCGCTTCCCTGGCCGAGTTTACGTTCGACGGGGGGATTCCCGCGAACTGCACAGGCGCCGATAACTACGACGTCTCTTTCGTCGCCGGGTTCAACGTGCTGATCGAGACCGCGCCCTGTCAGAGCGGCTGCGGGAGCGCGGGGTCGGGGTGTACGATGATGCCCGTGTGCCCGTGGGACACTTACGTATTCCAGCCGGATACCCAGCCGAACACAGGCGGATACGTCGTGACCCCGGATGGAGACATTGGGACCTGCCTTTCGCCGTTCAACATGGCCTCGATAGGGCTTCCGCCCCTCGAATCCATGACCGTTGACGAGATGAACAGGCTCGGCTGCGTCGTCGGCTACAACGAGACCCCCTGGACGAACAACGACGCGTGGGGCGTCTGCATGACGAGCTTCGGCGCTAACATGAACGGCTGCGCGATGACCTCGGCTACCGATTGCGGCACTCATACTAACATTCCGCCCACCGGCAACTCGACTCCGCCGTGCTGCCAGTTTCCGGCGACGATGTGTGACCCCTACGGTCAGTGCGATTCGGCCATGGGCAGGACGGCCGCGTGGCCGACCGATAACGGCGGGGGCAGTACGACGGAATACATTGAGAACGTGCACGAAGCGTGTGGGGATAATACCGGCGGGGGACAGGCCGGGGCTTACGCCTGGTCATTCGACGACGGGGACCAGGTCATTGGGCTCGCGAACGCGCTCTTTACCTGTCAGGGCGACGATATAAATTACGTCATCACGCTCTGCGGGAGCGCCGCTCCCCAGCCCACGCCCCAGCCCACGCCGCAGCCAACGTCTGGGCCAACGCCCGGGCCCGCGGCGACTGAGGAGTGACGCTGCCGGTATGTATTGTATGCGATGACAAATAGAAAAGAGTAGATTAGGAGGCCGTATTCATGATAACCTCCTGACGAGGAGCGGTCTTTTCTTTGTATGTGACTGCCGCGCTGCGTTTCACCACGCTTATAAAGACAAGGAAGTTCAAAAGAAAGCTCGAAAGGAACGGAAGATACAACGAGATAAATAATTTTTGAGCCTTCTTCATGTCAGCCCTTCAATCTATGTAAAATATTGTATTAGATAAACACTTATGAAGGAGAGTAACGATGAAGAAGAACACGATCTGCCTGTGGTACAACCATGACGCGGAAGAGGCCGCGCATTTTTACGCCCGAACCTTTCCCGACAGCACGGTCAGTGCGGTATACCGGGCACCGTCCAACTTTCCGGGTGGTAAGGCGGGCGATGTCCTGGTTGTCAATTTCACGGTTTGCGGTGTGCCGTGCATTGGCCTCAACGGCGGGGATGCGTTCAAGCACAGTGAGGCATTCTCCTTTCAGATCTCCACCGACGACCAAGCGGAGACTGACCGTTATTGGAACGCGATTGTCAGCAACGGCGGTGCGGAAAGCGCGTGTGGCTGGTGCAAGGATAAATGGGGTCTGTCGTGGCAGATCACGCCGCGCGTCCTGACCGAGGCAATGGCCAAGGGCGGCGATGTGGCGAAGCGCGCGTTCGAGGCGATGATGGAGATGAAGAAGATCGACGTCGCCAAGATCGAGGCGGCGGTACGCGGGTGAGAATCGCATCTTTTCTCATTCATCCAACCTGGATTTTCTCCTTATCTAGGCGAGCCCCTAATTTTTAGGATTCAAACCTAATCCTAATTCCAATATTTGGGTTTGTTATGTATACAATCACGTATTTTTTTTATCCTTCTTTTCCTTGATGAACACACGTAGTGTGTTTTATGAAAAGACACACAGTGTGTGTTTTATGGAACGACAAAGACAATATTATTTTCTTCTTTGTCTGGATACAAAGAAGCAAAAATCACACACGCAGTGTGTTTCATGAAAAGCCTGTACATAATTTGCTAAAAATTTATGTTTAAGCTAAAACCTTTCAATTCTGTCTGCAGACCTACAGGAGTGATACCCGTTCAACCCTTCGACAGGCTTCCGTCTTCGCTAAAGCTACGCCGGACAAGCAGGACGAGTGGGCCGGGCTTCTTTTGTTGATTGGGCGGAGGAGTCACACTGGAATCATATATGTGCACACATTGTGTGCCGCAAATTCTGTAATGTCGGGGAAAGAAAAAATAAAAACCGGATTACCGCGGTTGTCGGATTAACCTGTGGACTTGGAAGGAATCATAGAGACACACTACGTGTGTGTGGCGGATAGCATCCGCAGGCAAACAGGCGTTATGTTAATTGCGTAGAATCCCCCCCCACATCCTAGGAGCTGGATGGAATCGTGCACGAGCACAGGTTCTGTGCTAGACAACCAAGCCCTTTGCAAATAGAATAAATTCCCATGCCGTCCAGGTTGTCCGAAGAAATTTCCCCATTTTACGTGATGGAAGTGCTCGAGAGGGCGAAGGAGATAGAAGCCGCCGGGGGGAGCGTCATACACTTCGAGGTCGGGATGCCCGATTTCTCTACTCCCGCCGTGATATGCGAGGCGGCCGTCCGGGCGATCGGGGAAGGGGACACGAGGTACACGCACAGCCTCGGGATACAGGAGCTGAGAGAGGCTATTTCCGAGGATTACGAAAAAACTTACGGAGTCAATGTCCCGCCCGGACGGGTTATAGTCACGCTGGGCAGCTCTCCCGCCTTGTTCCTTTCGATGCTCGCAATGCTCGACCCGGGGGACGAGGTAATAATCACGGACCCGCATTACGCGTGCTATCCCCAGCTCATAAAGATCGCAGGCGGTGTGCCGGTGACGGTGAGGATCTATGAAGAAGAGGGTTATCAGATAGACGCCGCCAGACTACGGAAGGCAATCACCCCCCGCACTAAAGCCATACTGATCAACTCGCCCTCTAATCCCACGGGGACCGTGCTGAGCCCGGACGTGATGGCGGACATCGCGGAGTTAGGCGTATTCGTTATCTCTGACGAGATATACCACGGGCTCGTTTACGGCGGCGAGGCGAAGACGATACTCGAATTCACGGAGAGCGCCATAGCCGTGAACGGGTTCTCGAAACTATACTCGATGCCCGGCTGGAGACTGGGCTATCTCATCGTCCCCGAAGAATTCGTGAGGCCTCTCCAGAAGCTCCAGCAGAACCTCTTCATATCGCCTAACCCGTTCGTTCAGAGGGCGGGCGTTGCCGCAATAAGCCTGGGGAAGGCGGAGGCGCTCGGCATGGTCGGCGAGTTCGACAGGAGGCGGAGGGCGATGCTGGAAGGATTGAGGGAGCTCGGCTTCGTCCTCGGTACTGAGCCTCTCGGGGCGTTTTACGTTTTCGTGAACGCGTCCGGCATAAGCCCTGACTCCCACGCGCTCGCGTTCGACATACTGGAGAAGGCGCACGTCGCGGTCACTCCCGGCATCGATTTCGGGCAGGGCGGGGAGGGGTATCTCAGGTTCTCATATGCCGCCTCGGTGTCCGACATCGGGGAAGGTATGAGGAGGCTCGGGGAATATTTAAACGATAGGAAAAGCAAATCACAATGACAATACCGTCGATCGCGGAAATAGACATAAGGGACAAGAAGCTCCTCGTAAGGGTCGACTTCGACACCGCGGTTTCCCGTACCGGGGAGATCGCGGACGCGAGGAAGCTCGTCCTCGCGCTCCCGACGATAAGATACGCCCTCGGTCAGAAAGCGAAGGTAGTGCTGGCGTCTCATATGAGCGGGGCCGGGGGCAGGATGAGCCGCAAGTACTCCCTCGAACCGCTCGGCAGGAAGCTCTCCGAGCTCCTCGACTGCGAGATATATTTCCCGGAGAACTCGATCGGCGACGCCGTCAGGAAGATATCGGGCGACATGCTGCCGTGCTCCGTCATGCTGCTTGAGAACCTTGAGTTCCACAAGGGCGAGCTCGCGAATAACGACGACTTCGCGAGGAAGCT
>DATIET010000183.1:0-3021 GCA_035455615.1 Thermodesulfobacteriota bacterium | reverse complement strand
GAATCGGCATAAGGCACGATCTGGTCGTCATCGCCATGCATCACCAGTACCGGCACGGTGATCTTTTTCAGGTCTTCAGTGAAGTCCGTCTGGGAGAAGGCGACGATGCCGTCATAATGCGCCATTGCGCCTCCCATCATGCCCTGGCGCCACCAATTCCAGATCACGCCCTGAGAGGGTTTCGCACCAGGCCGGTTATAACCGTAGAACGGTCCAGCCGGCAAATCGTAATAGAACTGGGCTCGGTTGGCGGCGAGCTGCGCCTGAAGCCCGTCAAATACCTCTTTGGGCAATCCGCCCGGATTGGCCGCCGTCTTTACCATCAGCGGCGGCACCGCGCTGATAATCGCCGCTTTTGCCACCCGGCTTTCGCCGTGTCGCCCCAGGTAGTGCACCACTTCGCCGCCGCCGGTCGAGTGGCCGACATGCACCGCTTCCTTGAGGTCGAGATGTGCGGTCAGCGCCGCCAGGTCGGCGGCGTAATGATCCATGTCATGGCCGCCGCCGGTCTGAGTGGAGCGGCCATGGCCGCGCCGGTCGTGGGCTATGACACGATAGCCGTGCTTGAGGAAGAATAGCATCTGCGTGTCCCAATCATCGGCCGACAGCGGCCAGCCGTGGCTGAACACCACCGGCTGCCCCTTGCCCCAATCCTTGTAATAGATATCTATGTTGTTACCGTTTTCCTTACCGACAGTAATATACGGCATGTTTATTTCCTCCCTGAATAATATTATTTGTTAATCGCATACTCCGGTTAACCATATAACTTATCGATCCCCAGTATTTTCTTATCTCGATTATGTACGGAGGTGTAATATGACCTCTGTGAATGGCTTTATGTATAGGATACTGAGTCAAAGAAGATAAAACGACCTTTCTTAACATTTGTTTTATATTTGACGCCTATGATATTTGAATCAGGCGGCCGGATTCTTTTTAGCGGGTGAAATAAATCCGATACGGGTAATTTTTCGGGAAAATATGCGCCGGGGCGTGGAGGATTCGCACATCCGGTCTTCGTGTTGCTAAGACGATTCCAAACTATTTTGCGGCCTTGGCTTTGGCCATATCGTTTTCATCGTATACCTCCCATCCGCCGCCGAGAGATTTATAGACCGCGACGAGAGATGTGTGGAGGTCCGTCTCGCTCGCAGCAAGCTGTGTCTGCGCCTGCAGCAGCGTGCGCTCGGCGTCGAGGACGTCGAGGAAGTTAGCCACCCCGAAGTCGTACCTCATCCTGGCGAGCTTCATCGCCTTCTCGCTTTCGACCGCTGCTTCGGCAAGGTACTTGTGCCTCTCTATCTCCTGATTATGGTCGACGAGCGAGCCGTCCACGTCCTCGATAGCGCTCAGCACCGTGAGCTGGTACTGGGCGAACGCCGCCTGGGTGCGGGCGTCCGCGGCTTCGACCCTCTGATACACGCGCCCGAGGTCGAAAGCCGGCCAGAAGATGTCGGGGCCGAAGGAGAAAGCCCCCGCCCCGCTCTCGAACAATCCCGAGAACGTATCCGCCTGCAGCGAGAGGCTTCCCAATATGCTTATCCGCGGGAAGAGGTCGGCAGTGGCGATGCCTATTGCCGCAGTAAACGCCGCCAGGTTCCGCTCGGCAACCCTTATGTCGGGCCGCCTCTCCAGAAGCTCGACCGGAGTACCTACCCTGATTACATCGGGGACCTTGGGGAACGGTTTGGGTTCCAGGAGCTCGGTCAAATATGTAGCCGGCTGCTGACCCGTGAGCACTCCCAGTCTGTATATGGTCCTCCTCACCCTGGCTTCGAGCGGCGGTATGATTGCGAGCGTATTGTTGAGCTGCGCCCTTGCCCTGGAGGTGTCGAGCTCGGTCCCTCGTCCGCCTTCGAGCAGCACGATGGTGAGGTCGAGTGTGTTCTGCTGGTTCTCTGCGTTTCGCCTGGCAACGTCGAGCTGGTTCTGCGCGCCCCGGAGCTCGAAATAGTTCCTTGCGACCTCGGCCAGGAGCGACACTATCACGTCCCGCCTCGTGGCTATGCGGGATTCGAGCTCGGCCGTATCTGCCTCTATGGTCCGCCTTATGCGTCCGAAGAAGTCTAGCTCCCATAAGGCGTCGAACCCCGCTTCGTAGAGGTCGGCTTCCCTCTCTACACCCGGGAAGACAGTCGATTCCCCGACCCGCTGCCTCGTGTAGCTCGCGTCGAACGGCACTATAGGCGCAAGCTCGAACTCTGTCTCCGTCCTTAACGCGCGCGCCTCCATGATTCGCGCAGTCGCTATCTGTATGTCATAGTTCCCTGCGAGCGCGTCCCGGACGAGCCTGTCGAGCACGGGGTCGTTGAACTCGCCCCACCACTCGATCTCTATAGCGTCCGTGGAAAAGTCCTTTGCCCCTGAGTCCTGAAAGGATTCGGGGAGCTCCGTCTGCGGTGTCTTGTAGTCAGGGCCCACCATACAGCCCGCAGATGCGAGCAGGCAAATTGTCAGTATAGACGCCGATATGTATTTCATTTCGTTATTACGCTCCGGGACCTTCTGGATTCTGTAAACTTCTTGATGACGACGTAGAAAACAGGTGTTAAAAAGAGCCCGAAGAACGTGACCCCGAACATGCCGCTGAATACCGACGTGCCCAGCGCCTGACGCATCTCGGCGCCTGCTCCCGCCGCAATCACCAGCGGCACAACGCCAAGTATGAACGCGAACGAGGTCATCAATATCGGGCGCAGCCTGACGCGTGAGGCCTCGACCACAGCCTCCTCGCGGCCCTTGCCCGTCTCCTGATAGTCCTTGGCGAATTCCACAATAAGGATCGCGTTCTTACACGCAAGCCCTACGAGCACGACGAACCCTATCTGCGTGAGTATGTTGTTGTCCATGCCTCTGAGAAATAAACCCGTTATCGCAGACAGAAGACACATAGGCACGATGAGTATGATTGCCAGAGGCAGCGACCAGCTCTCATAGAGCGAGGACAATATGAGGAATACGAACAGCACGCAGAGCGGGAATATGAAGACCGCCGTGTTTCCGGCCGTTACCTGCTGA
>DATIET010000182.1:0-3553 GCA_035455615.1 Thermodesulfobacteriota bacterium | reverse complement strand
TTTTCGATGTGACCTATAGCCTCGTCTATATCCTTCACGACTTTCACGCTCAATATCAGGTCGAGGTATTCCTCGTGCCAGTCAGCTTCTCCGGCTTTTTTTATTCCTGGGAGTATCTTCCTCGTCCGCTCGCAGCCCCTGAGCTCGACCCCTTCCTCTTCGAACCGCTTCGCGACAGCCGGCAGGAATTTCTTCGCTATCTTTTCGTGTACGAGCATGGTTTCCATGGAGTTGCAAACCCCGGGCCTCTGCACCTTTGCGTTCAGGCATACACTCTCGGCCATCCCAGGGTCGGCGCTCTCGTCGACGAATATGTGGCATACCCCCTTGTAGTGCTTGAGCACGGGTATCCTCGAGTTCTCGGCTACGAACCTGATAAGCCCTTCCCCTCCCCTCGGGATGACGAGATCGATGTATTCCTCGAGCTTAAGCATCTCGAGCACAGCTCCCCTGTCCGTGACCGGGACCACCTGCACGGCGTCCTCCGGCAGCCCGGCGCCCCTCAAGGATTCCCTCAGCACTTCCCCTACCGCGATGTTCGTCCTTATCGTCTCGGAGCCCCCGCGGAGTATGACCGCGTTCCCCGATTTGACGCAGAGCCCGGCGGCGTCTGCCGTTACGTTCGGCCTCGATTCGTATATTATTCCTATCACGCCTAACGGTATCCTCATCTTCCCGACCATGAGTCCGTTCGGACGCTTCCACATGCGGACAATCTCACCGACCGGGTCCTCCTGGGCGGAAACCTGCCTGAGTCCGTCCGATATCTTGTCGAGACGGTCCCCGGTAAGCCTCAAGCGGTCGATCATGGCGGCCGAAAGCCCCTTCGCCCGCGCCTCGTCCACGTCCTTCTTATTCTCCCCGATAATGTAGTCCGCCCGGACCGCCAAACCCCGGGCCATACGGAGCAGCGCGTCGTTCTTGGGGCCGGAGGGGGCCTTAGCCAGAATCAGCGAGGCCTTCCTGGCCCTTTCGGCGATCTCCGCCGCGAGCTTCGATAACGGGGTATGCTTGAGCTTGTTTTTCTCTTTGATATCAGACATTTAGATAAGTCAACAGTCCTAGGATCGGTATTTAAATGATAATACATCCGCTTACAAAAAGTCAAGACTATTTTTGTCAGTACGAGGTGAAAATGGTCTAAAGACTCAAACGCGCCTTTATCGCCCGGCTAATACCGGAATGTGCAGCTCGGGGAGATAAACCCTCCCCGAAGCGGTGTCCCGATCATAGACCGATATACGACCTGAAATAATCGATCGTCTTTTCGAGCCCCCCGTCGATGTTTATCGCCGGTTCCCAGCCGAGAGCCTTCCGGGCAAGGGAGATGTCGGGCTTTCTTCTCCTGGGGTCGTCCTCCGGCAGTTGGCAGAATACGACCTTCGACGGCGAGCCCGCGATCTCTATAATCTTCTCCGCCAGGCCGAGGATGGTCACCTCTTCCGGGTTCCCGGCGTTCACGGGTCCCGTGAACCCGTCCGGGCTCTCCATCATCCGTATCATGGCTTCCACCATGTCGTCCACGTAGCAGAACGACCTCGTGTGAGTGCCGTCGCCGTAGACGGTTATATCCCCCCCCTTGAGAGCCTGCATGATGAAGTTGCTCACGACCCTGCCGTCGTTGGGGTGCATTCTGGGACCGTACGTGTTGAATATCCTGAGGACTTTAATCTGGATGCCGTGCTGGCGATAGTAATCGAAGAAGAGGGTCTCCGCGCACCTCTTCCCCTCGTCGTAGCAGGCGCGCGGGCCGATAGGGTTGACGTTGCCCCAGTAGCTCTCCCGCTGCGGGTGCTCGGCGGGGTCTCCGTAGACCTCGCTCGTGGAGGCCTGGAATATCCTGATCTTGAGCCTCTTCGCGAGGCCCAGCATGTTTATCGAGCCCGAGACGTTCACCTTGGTCGTCTGCACGGGGTCGAACTGATAGTGTATCGGGGACGCGGGGCACGCGAGGTTGTATATCTCGTCGACCTCGAGATAGAGCGGGAAGCATATATCGTGTCTCACCACCTCGAAATACGGGTTAGACAGCAGGTGACTGATATTCTCCTTCGACCCCGTAAAGAAGTTATCGACGCATACGACCTCGTTCCCATCTCCCAAGAGCCTTTCCGAAAGATGGGACCCTATGAAACCCGCCCCGCCGGTCACGAGGATTCTTTTCCTCATTCTCTATATCCCTTTACTTCCCGATACCCCGGACTAAAGGTCGGGTGCGTTCGTTATTTCGAATTCAGGACATTTTTACCGTTCAGATAGTCGATGATCCGGTCAGCACCCTGCCCGAGCGTCATCTTGTCGGTCTCTATGATTATCTCGGGCTCGAGCGGCGCCTCGTAGGGGTCGTCTATACCGGTGAACCCCTTTATCACACCCTCCCTCGCCTTCTTGTAGAGCCCCTTCACGTCCCTCTGCTCGCATACCTCTAGAGGGGCCTGTACATACACCTCCACGAACTCGCCGTCGTCGACGAGCGCCCTCACCGCGTCCCTGTCCCTCCTGTAGGGGCTGACGAACGCCGAGAGCACTATGCATCCCGCGTTCACGAAGAGCTTGGAAACCTCCCCTATGCGCCTTATGTTCTCCGCCCTGTCGGCTTCCGAGAACCCCAAGTCCTTGCACAGCCCCATCCTGACGTTGTCCCCGTCCAGTATGAACGTCCTGACGCCCGATGTAACGAGCCTCTTTTCGACCTCGTTCGCGAGAGTGGATTTGCCCGCGCTCGGAAGCCCCGTGAACCACAGTATCACCGAGCCGTGCCCGTTCAGCTTCCGCCTGTCCTCTTTCGTTATCTCGTGGTTGTGAGGGATTACAAATCTCTGCATTAACGCCTCCTCTTTACCTGTCGGTAAGTATTCGCTATATGTGATGTTTTTTCGGGAAAGAGTTTAAGGGAAAATACGGAAAGGTCAAAATTTATTTCACCGGCGGCCCCGGCCGTCCTCAGAGGCCGCATGTCGCCGCTGTTGATGTTAAATAATTCGTAGCTGGAATTCTGTGGGATAATATGTGATGCAGTGGGATTTACATTTCCCGACATTACAGAATAAGCGGCGGGTGAGCACCCGCGGGCATACGATCTCTAACAACCCTGCTGAGCCAACTCCGTTCACCCTGAGCTTGTCGAAGGGTGATTGTTTCCGACATTACAGAATTTGCGTTAAGAAAATAGATTATTAAGGCGTGAAAATCTTTCACGGGACGATTCCGAGCAAGAGAGGAATCGGACGCCCTTGCCTAATTGCAATTATGTCACAAGACTTGCATCTCTGTAAACCACGACACAAATTGGGGCGGAATTGAAAGATTTTAGCCTTAATATGATATTTTTAGCAAATTATGTACAGTCGGATGATTTTTGCTTCTTTTCATCAAGGAAAAGAAGGATAAAAAAGTAGCATTTCTCCTTTCCCTGTCTTTTCATAATCTACACTACGTGTGTGATTTTTGCTTCTTTGTATCCAGACAAAGAAGAAAATAATATTTCCTTTCTTTGCCTTTTCTTTATCTTGTCATTCGCGGCTGGAAGCCGCTCCTACACATGTTTGTCATT
>DATIET010000181.1:0-2212 GCA_035455615.1 Thermodesulfobacteriota bacterium | reverse complement strand
AGGACGCCCAGAGCGGGGTGCTCCGCAGCTACGCTACGCTCATGGCTATCGGGGCTTTCGCGATCCTCGTATTCATAATCATCTGGCAGAGCTTTTGAGGCGGGCACGATTTCTCTCCTGCGAAACTTTGTAATTAGATGCCGGCTGGCGCTCTCTCCGGGATTACATGTAATCAAACGGGATCTATATTTCCCGATGTTTTCCCATGATCGGCGGCACATAATGTGTGGTGCAGAATCTGCGCACATGCCCGATTCCTTCCAACTCCTCAGCTCAATCCAGTATCCTCGGCAAATTTGTTTGTCCTCGGCGACACGCCGCCCCGTTCGTCCTGAGTTTATCGAAGGACGGAGTTTTGCATTCCGACATTACAGAATTTGCGGCGGGTGAACACCCGCAGGCATACGATCTCAAGGCTCCCCACCCTTGTCATTTCGAGGCAACGCCGAGAAATTTAACTTTTGTCTTTCTCTTCCCGACATTACAGAATTTGCGTTAAGAAAATAGATTATTAAGGCGACAAGAAATCTATCAGGGGTGTGGGTGGAATTGATAGATTTTCGCCTTAATGTGATATTTTCAGCAAATTCTGTAGTCGGATGATTTTTGCTTCTTTGTATCCAGACAAAGAAGAAAATAATATTGCCTTGGTCTTTTCATAAAACACACTTTGTGTGTACAGTAGTTCATAAACCAGACGACGTGTGTCTTTTCATCAAGGAAAAGAAGAAAATATAATTTGCCTTCTTTATGTATTCCAAGTCCTTCAGCAAGCTCAGGGCAAACAACGATCCGGGGCCGTCTCAACTTTTAATCCCGTCCCCCGCATCATCTTTTGTCCCCGTATTACTTGACATCTACAGCACCACCGGGCGGCTACTCGGTCTCCCACCATATCCGCGGGAACCTCTCCCTCAGTATCCTGTCCCCCTCGCCGGGCGGCTCGAGGCCGAGCGCCCTCATGTCGGCGTCCACCATTATCCGCACGAGCTCCCTGAACCTGATGCGGGGCTCCCATCCGAGCTCCTTCTTCGCCTTCGTGTAGTCCGCCCTGAACCCCCTCGAATCGGTGGGCCTGAAATACCTGGGGTCTATCTTCACGTGCTCGTCCCAGTCGAGCCCGGCGTACGAGAACGCCTCCTCGACGAACTCTCCGACGGTGTGCGCCTCCCCGGTGCCGATAACGTAGTCGCCGGGCGTATCGCAGTCGAGGATCTTCCAAATCATCTCCATGTACTCGGGCGCATACCCCCAGTCCCTCTCGGGCTTGAGGTCCCCGACGATGAGGTATTTCTCCTCGCACGCCTTGATCCTGGCGACGGCGCTCGTAATCTTCCTCGATACGAATATCTCCCCCTTCCTCGGCGATTCGTGATTGAAAAGAATACCGCTCGCCGCGAAGAGGCCGTGCGCCTCCCTGTAGTTGACCGCGGAGAGGTGGGACATCAGCTTCGCGCACGCATAGGGGCTGTGCGGACGGAACGGGGAAACCTCGTTCTGGGGGGGTCGGGTCGAGCCGAATATCTCGCACGAGGAGGACTGGCAGAATTTACAGCCGACCCCGCTCTGCTTTATGGACTCGAGCACCGTCAGAGAGCTGAGGCCTGTAATGTCCCCGCTGAATTCGTGCATGTCGTATCTCACGTTCATCCTGCCCCGGGACTCGAAGTGATATATCTCGTCCGGGCATATATCGTAGATGATCCTCGTGAGCTCGGCCGTGTCGGACGTATCGCACGTATGATAAACGAGCGCGGGTCCCCCGGCATGCGTGTTTTCATCCCGCGGAGCGCCGCGGGCGGAGCCGTTTACTATGCCGTGTACTTCGTATCCGATAGACAGGAGATATTCGGTCATATAAGACCCGTCCTGACATGTAATGCCGCTTAATATCGCACTCTTCATGTTATTACATTCCCGGTAGAGCTCCGCGCTGCGTCATCCCGAATCCTTCCCACGACCGGCTGTGTAGATTGCGGAGTAAATAATCACCCTCGTTTGTGTCGTCTGATTTAATTCGAACGACGGCTTCCCCTCGCCCTAATTCTATACCCTTATTCGCCGTGCGGTATACGCCCGCTGTCAAGAATAAAAAAATGTGCGAAATGGATGACCGGATGTAAGGAAAAGTTATAGCCGGGGACGAGCGGTATCACGGTCGTGACGGATCCCCAGAGGCGAAAGCGCTTCTACAGCCGCGCGCCCGTACTCT
>DATIET010000180.1:0-2444 GCA_035455615.1 Thermodesulfobacteriota bacterium | reverse complement strand
GCCTGAACATTACATAATAGTAATCAATGCTAGTAAACATTCATATTCGTTAATTGACTGATCTCAGCCTTAATGTATTATTTGGGTTATGATAGCTATACAAGGTTCTGGATGCGCCCCACTGAGTCCTCCTCGTGATTAAGGGCGTACCGGAACAGGTTGCCCATACCCCGGTATTCCATACCGGGCCGGCTTGAGGGGCGGAACCCCTCCTCCCCTCAGCCGTTTTCCCCGCTTAAAGTAGAAGTTAATATTAGGCGCCGAATATTCCCGAAAAACTTGATTTATTTTTTAGAACACCGTCGCCCCTTCAGTAAACAATGCGTACTGTCGAAGGGCGGTGTTTTTTTTCCCGACATTACAGAATTTGCGGCGGGTAAGCACCCGCAGGCATACGAACCCAAGCATCTCCTCCTTTGTCATTCCCGAACGCTTTTATCGGGAATCCAGCTTTCGTTTGTCATTGCGAGCGCAGTGAAACGAAGCGCAGCAATCTTGCTTTTCTCTTCCCGACATTACAGAATTTGCGTTAAGAAAAGCGGGCAAGCGCCCGCGTGCGTACGTTCTCTAACCACCAATTCCGCTAAATTTGTACTGTGAGTGACTTAAGCCACTGCCATCTATTAGCAACCGTAAAATGGACACTATGTGTCCAGCGTGAAAATCTTTCAGCTTCCCATTTGAAAGATTTTAGCTTAAACACAAGATTTTTAGCAAATTATGTAGTCGGATGATTTTTGCTTCTTTTCATCAAGGAAAAGAAGGATAAAAAATAGCCTTCCTCCTTTCCTTTCCTTGTCTTTTCATAAAACACTATGTGTGCCTTTTCATCACCCTCATCCGGCGGCGGCCCTCAAACCCTCCCTCCCAATCCCGAAACTTATCCCCTCGAAAACTCCCCGCATTCGGGTATCCTCTTATACTCTGAAAAACGGCTGTGGGCCCACCGCCCCGCGCCGGAGAATTCAAACCATCGAGGAGCGCAACATGGGTTTCCAGGAATCGGTCAAGAAGCTGAGCGGATACTCCAACGACAAACACCCCGTCACTACCCTCTATCTCAAGCTCGGCCCGAGGGAAAGGGAAAACTTCGGCTACAAAATCATGCTCAAGAACCTCGTCAAAGGGCTCAGGGACGAAATCGGCAAAAGGGGCATTTCGAAGGACGCACTCGAATCGGTCGAAGCAGACCTCGCAAGGATTCAGAAATTCATAGACAGCCCGGACGGCCTGACCGAATGCAGAGGATTAGCGATTTTCTCGTGCTCTGCGGCCGGCATCTGGGAGGTGCTCAAGCTCCCCTCCCTCTACCGGAGCCAGATCCTGATAGACCGCTCCCCCGTGCTCGGCCAGCTCTACAAGGTGGACGACGAGTACACACACATCGTCGCCGTGCTCATCGACAGGAAGAAGGCGCGCATATTCGGCATCGACCTCGACGGCACGAAGGAAATACTCGATTACTTTAACCCGGCCACCGAGCGATCGACGAAATTCCACAACCCTCAGGGGAAGTACACCAAGAAATCGGCACCGGCTTCAGTCTCGAGGGGCCTCTCGCAGGGTTTCGGCGAGTTCAAGTTCAACAGGATGATCGAGAACGAGATACACCAGCACTTTAAATACGTCGCGCAGAAGCTGAACGACTACTGCCGCAAGGAGAACGTTCACTGGCTTATACTGGGAGGGACAGAGGAGAACATAACCGAATTCTCGCATCACCTTCCGGCCGGCATGACCGACAAGCTCGCGGGGACGGTAAATCTGGACCTCGAGCGCGTGAAGCCCTCACTCGTCACCGAAGCCTCACTCGACATGCTGGAAAGGACAAGGGCCGAAAAGCTTAAGAAAACACTTCAGGAATTCATGGACAAGCTCCCGGTAGGATACGCGGTCGACGGGCTCAGGGCATCGCTTGCCGCTCTCAAAAACGGCCAGGTGAGAGTGCTTCTGGTCGAAGACGGATTCACACAGCCTGGGTTCATTTGCCCCGGTACGGGCGACTACCTGATCGAGGCCGGCGACAAATGCCCGGACGGCGGCGACCCGGTACACGTAACCGACCTGGTCGAGCACGCGATAGAGGAAGCGTTCAGCCAGGGCGCAGAGGTCGAGCTTATCCACGACGAGCCCTACAGGAAGCACATACACGGCACGGGCGCCATCCTCCGCTTCAAGCTCTGACACTCACACAATGTGTACTCATATACGATTCTTCCGAATCTCCTCCATATAGCCGGCAACGTCCCCCAACCCGTTCACCCTGTATTCTTAATTCCTTCCCCTTATCAAGGGGGAACAGTTGCAAGCAAGCGCGCAACTGGTCGCTCTCCCAACAAAGTCACCGATGCAAATTAATTTCCGGCTCGACTATGCTTCAGTCAAAAAAGCTAGGGTGGGGGTGTACATTCAAACAATAAGTCAGTCATCCTGAACTACGGTTC
>DATIET010000179.1:0-3114 GCA_035455615.1 Thermodesulfobacteriota bacterium | reverse complement strand
GGCAAGGTGATAAGAGGCTTACCGTCCCGTGACAGGTCGTTGCCGGTCTGATATTCTCGATAACGGAACCGGTCTTATAAATTCACCAGCCTTCCGTTCCGGGCTCGCCCTTGAACGGGCCCACGATATCATCCGTTATCCACCCGCCGTAGAATCTTCCGGCCTGGGCTTTTACAATCTCTCCGTCGAGGTAGCATGCGTCCATCATCTGCGGATAAAATGCGATGTAGTCCTTGATAGCTTCGTAACCGGGCGCAGGGTCGGGGTAGTACCAGGCCGCGTTCTCCGCGCGCTTGTCGTGTACCGAAATCGTATAATAGGACGCCGCGCCCTTCCACTCGCACACTGTCATCTTGCCGCTCGGTATGAGATATTTCATTTCTATATCTTCCCTGGGGATGTAATATACAGGAGGACTGCTCGTCTCGAGGACCCTCTTTGTGTCGGTTGAATCCGCGATGAGGATATTGTTGAAAAAGACCTCTATGTGCTTCGCCGAATCTTCGACGCGCGGGGGCCTCGGGTAGTCCCATACTGATTCCTGTCCGGGTCCGGCTGCTATGCGTCTGCGGTTCATTTCGGTATTGTTCTACTTTGTATCTGCAAGTAAGATGCTATCTGACCTTCAGGTACTGGACGCTGAACTTTTTATCCCTGTCCGTCCATACCCTCTCGACGGTGTAATGGTCCGATACGAGCGCTTCAAAACCTTCGAGTGTGTATTTGTAAGAGTATTCGGTCAGTATCGTTTCGTCCTTTCTGATACGGAAGCTCGTACCGTCGACCTTAACCCGCTGGTTGATGACGCTTTCGAGATGCATTTCTATCCTGCTGTCCCGGGGATTGAAGAAGGCTTTGTGCTTCCATTTCGCGACGTCGAAATCCGTACCTGTCTCGCGGTTCAGTCTGGTTAATATATTGAGATTGAATTCAGCGGTCACGCCTTTCCTGTCGTTGTAAGCGTCTTCGAGAGTCTTTACGTCTTTAACCAGGTCGACACCGACCAGGAGACCGCTTCCTCGTCCCGCATGCTTCGCTATCCTGCCCAGGAACCTGCTTGCGGAATCGGGTTTAAAGTTGCCGATGGTCGAGCCGGGATAGAAAAAGACAGTATGTGAAAAGGGGAAGTCGAATTTAGGGAGACTGAACGGCTGTGTGTAGTCGGCGCAGACGGGCATTATCCTGAGCCCCGGATAATCAGACGCGAGGGCCTTTACGGATTCGATCAGATGCTCTTCCGATATGTCGATCGGTACGTATCCGGAAGGGTTTCTCAGGTTCTCGAGAAGGAGTCTTATTTTGACGCTGCTCCCGCTGCCGAGCTCCACGAGGAGACAGCTTCCACCGAGAAAGGAACAAATCTCGTCTATATTCTCTTTCATTATTCCGACTTCGGTGCGTGTCGGATAATATTCCTCGAGCCCGCATATCTCGTCGAACAGCGCTGAACCCCTTTTGTCGTAAAATAGCTTGCAGGGGAGCTGCTTTTGCGGTTTCTCGAATCCCGCGATGACCTCGCTTATGAGGCTTTCCCTCTCGGAATCGAATTTATCTAACGGTAGGAAGTTTTTTTTCATCGGATTATATGTTATACGCTCTGACGGGCTGTATGGATTTACTTTATTTGAGGTTATACGTGATCTTTTGCGAGCCTTATGCCCATGAACTGCCACCTCGCGTCAGGGGGGAAAAAATTCCTGTATGTTTTTCTTATGTGCGACTTCGATGTGGCGCATGAGCCCCCTCTCAGGACGAACTGGTTGCACATGAACTTCCCGTTGTATTCTCCGAGCGCTCCGGGGAGCGTCTTGAATCCGGGGTATGAAGTGTAGGGGCTCTGTGTCCACTCCCAGACGTCGCCGTACATTTGGCGAAGCGGGTGTTGAACTTTAACCGGCGCATGCGCCTCGGGGTGGAAGGACAGTTCCTCAACGAAATTCCCCTCGACGGGCAGCCCTCCGGCGGCTGACTCCCACTCGGATTCGGTTGGAAGCCTCGCGCCTTTCCAGCGCGCGTAAGCGTCGGCCTCGAAATAGGACACGTGACACACGGGTTCTTCTGTATTTACGCTCCTCATGCCGGACAGGGTGAAATAGACCCATTTGCCGTTTTTCCGCTCCCAGTAAAATGGCGCTTTCCAGCTCCTCGATTCGACCGTCGCCCAGCCTTCCGAGAGCCAGAGCTCGGGAGTCTCATAACCGCCGTCTTCGATAAACTCGATGTATTCTCCGTTTGTAACAAGGCGCGATTGAAGGCTGAACGGCTCGAGGTAAACCTTGTGCCGGGGGTACTCGTTGTCGTAGCCGAACCCTTTCCCCTCATGCCCGATGAGATTCACGCCGCCTTCGAAATCGATCCATTTCGCAAGCGGAGCTCCTTTCGCCGGCTTCCCGTTTTTATCGCTATTGGACACGTAAACGGGGCGGAGCGGATTCTCCGAAAATACGTGTTTTATATCCGTTACTATCAATTCCTGATGCTGCTGCTCGTGGTGTATTCCGATCTCGATTACCGGAGAGAATTCCTTCCACTCCCTTTCGTCCACACCGTCCATAAACTCGATCATATGCTCGTCGACGTAGTTCCTGTAATTATAGGTCTCCTCGACCGTCGGTCTCGAAATGAGGCCCCTCTTCGGTCTCAGGTGTCTTTCCCCCGCCTGGATGTAGTAAGAATTAAAGAGGTATGCGTATTGCGGGCTCAGGGACTTATATCCCTTAACGGCTTTGGAGAGAACGAACGTTTCGAAGAACCAGCTCGTATGTGCGAGGTGCCATTTGGTGGGGCTGACGTCAGGCATGGACTGTATGACGTAGTCCTCAGTTTCTAAGGGTTCGGCGAGCGTGTGTGAGAAATCCCTGACCGTTTTAAAGCTTTTTGTTAAAAATTCCCTCGATTGATGACCGGGTTCCCTATGATCGCGATTGCCTTTCAGATGATTGTTTTCTCGGGATTTAGCCTTGGCTTCCATTTTTTTCTCCCGGAATTTCCCCCCTTCGGACCATTACAGAAAGGGGAGGATTTACTAAGTTTAAGGCCCAACGTCAGTATATACAAATATTTAGTTTACCGAATCTTGGGTTTATTCAAAGCTTGAAATTATTAAGGGCGGGT
>DATIET010000178.1:0-5491 GCA_035455615.1 Thermodesulfobacteriota bacterium | reverse complement strand
TGACCGACCGGGAAGGTATGACCGCGCCTGAAGCGCCCCGCGCGAGCCAATCCGGTTATGAGCTCGAATTAGATTTCAGCCGGGAGCCCGGAGACGACGTAACCCCGACGGGAGACGACCCCGGCCCCGGCCCTGCGCCTCGGGAAACGGACAGGACCGGGGACGGGGATCAGGAGACCGGATCGGATCTGAATCCTTTTACTTCAGGGAACGAAGCGCGGGACTATGATTTAGCCGGCGATATCAGTGACCTTTTTCAGCCCTATAAGGAAGTAATCGGCGACGGAGAAAATGACGACGACAGCGAGCCCGCGGGGGAGGGAGTCGAGTTCATTTTCGCCGGCCAATCGGCTGATTCCTCATCCGACGGGGAAACGGGGACCGATACAGCCCGAAAACCGTCCTCGGCTGAGTTCAGCGACCGCGTATCCGAATTCCACCTGACGATCCAGAAGCAGGATTACTACGAAATCCTCGGCGTATCCCAGAGCGCCTCGAATGAAGAGATAAGGGATGCCTATTATAAGCTCGTAAAGTGCTACCACCCCGACGTCAACCCTAACGCAGACCAGGAGACCAGGGCCAAAGCGGAAGAAATTTTCACGCAGATCACGACCGCGTACGAGACCCTGTCAGAAAGGGATAAAAGGGAGCAATACAACTCGCACGAGGAGCTCACCGTACTCAAGTCCCAGGCTAAATACATATATGAGGCGGAAATGACCTTTAAGAAGGGTATTACCCTCCTGATACAGCGCGACTACGCCGAAGCGGAAAAGAAAATCAGGGAAGCGGTAAATATGAACCCGGACGAAGCCGCTTATCTGGGGGCGCTCGCATGGACCAGGTTCCTTGCCGCCGAGGATAAGTCGCCGGTCCTGGAAGAGGTCAAGAACTCCCTTGAGACCGCATTAAAAATGAACGATAAGATAGCCGAGAATTATTACTACCTGGGTTCCGTGTACAAATACACGAACGACCTCAGGAAAGCAGAAAAGTATTTCGAAAAAGCGATCGAGCTCGATCCCGACTACATCGAGGCAAAAAGAGAGGTCAGACTTATCAATACCCGCAAAACGAACATTAAGAGCGACAAAAAGATAGAAAAAAACTTCTGGTCCAGCTTATTTAAAAAGTAATTTAATCCAGATACCCCGAAATCCCGCAAGCCGTATTATTTCTTCGGATATTTACTTTTTTTAAACTTTTGATTATCTTCACTCATTAGATTAGGCGATGAAAATCAAATCCCTGGAAATTACCGGCTTCAAATCCTTTTACGAAAAGACCCGCATTAGTTTTGACCTACGCTTGAGCGCAATAGTGGGACCCAACGGCTGCGGGAAATCAAACGTGCTCGACGCTATCAGGTGGATTCTCGGCGAGCAGAACCCGAGGCAGCTAAGGGCGAACGTAATGGAAGAGATCATTTCGAACGGGAGCGAATTTCTGAAACCCCTCGGAATGGCCGAAGTCTCCCTCGTTATGGAAAATGTCTCCGGCTACAATTTCGAGCAGGTCGAGATCAAACGGCGGGTATTCCGCTCGGGCGAAACCGAGTACTACCTGAACGGAGTCCAGTGCAGGCTCAAGGACATCACGGATATATTCATCGACACCGGTTCCGGGGCCAGGGCATATTCGGTTATCGGCCAGGGCAGGGTCGACCAGATGATTACGGCGAAACCCGAGGACAAAAGGACCCTCATAGAAGAGGTCGCAGGCATAAGGAAATACAAGATCAGGCGGCGGGAGACGGAGACCAGGATTAAAACGACCAGGGAGAACCTGAGCCGCGTGAGAGATATGATAAACGAAGTAAAGAGGCAGATGGACACCCTGAGCCTTCAGGCCAAACACGCGGGGGAATTCAGGGAGCTGTCCGAGGAATCGAGGAGGCTCGAAGCCGGGATACTGAGGGCCAGGCTGGACAGGCTCGAAAAGAAGAGGAATTCCGCGTTCGGGGAAAAGACCGCCGTCGAACAATCGATAGCCAAATCCGAAGAGGAAATAATCCACGTCATCAACCTCCTCAAGAAATTAAATAATCAGTCCCTGACCGCCGACGATAAAATCAGAGAGAGTGAAAACGACATCTATAGAACGAAAACCGAGCTCCAGGCAAAAATATCCTCGCAGGACTTGATCAAAACGGAGATCTCGAGCATTGAGAGGTTCATAGAGAAGATAGAGAGCGAATCGGCGCTGCTCGGCGGCGAGCGCCTGAACCTGGCGGCGCAAACCGATATCAAGAAAAGCGCCCTCGAAGAGGTCGGACTCGAGCTGCAAAAAGAGAATATCGAGATAGAGGGAAAAGAACAAAAACTGGCGGCGATCAAGGCGGGCTTTTCCGTAATCCGCGCCGAGCATCAGGAGATCAGGGCGTCCCTCTTCAAGACACTCGACGAATACAGCTCGCTCAAAGGCGCGGCGCTCGGTTACGAAAAGGAATTAAGGGATCTCTATTCGAAGAGAGAGGTAATAGAGAAAGAGCTTTCCGAAATAGAGCTCGAGAGTAAGGCGGCGGCAGAAGAAATAATTGGCCTTGAACGGGTACTTCTGGAGAATGAAGACAAAAAGCAGCGTATTTCCGAATCCAGGGACAGGCTGCAGGCGGCCCTTTCGTCCGTCTCCGAAACGCAGGCTATAAAACGGGACGAATACGACGGGCTTCAGGAGCGGCTCAACGAAAGCTCGTCAAGACTCACTGTGCTCAACCAGATACAGGCGAACTACGAGTGGCTCCCGGAGGGGATAAGGAACTTCATACTCGAGCACAAGGGAAACGGGGTGCTCGGAACCGTATCCGATTTTATTTCGGTCCCCGAGGGTTACGAAAGAGCCGTGGAAGCGGTGCTCGGGGATAAGATCAAATGGATCCTCGTCGAAGAGAACGCTCAGGCCCTGAGCGCGATAGATTCCCTGAGACAGCACGCCCTCGGGAGGGGGACGTTCGTCCCGGCAGGAGGGGTACAGGGTTTAGCGGCGTCGAACGGAAGGCTTCTAAATGCCAGGCCGCTTTCGGAAATAGTGAGCCTCGACGATAAATTGAGCATAATCGAGAACCTCCTCAAGAGCGTGTACATGGTCCCGACGCTCGGAGAGGGTTTGAGGATGCAGTCGGAAACGGAGGGCGGAGCATCATTCGTCACCGCCGAAGGGGATTACCTGCACCCGGACGGGGCCATTTCCGGCGGAACGGCCCAGCCCGGGGTGCTCGAGAGGAAGAGGGAGATCGAAAACCTCAAGACCGTAACCAGCGTATTACAGAGCGGAATAGAAAAACTCAGCCTTGAAATAGAAGCAGGCGAACTCGAAATAAAGGACCTGAATTCGGGAATAAAGGGATTTGAGAATGAGCTCGTCGAGACCGGTATTATCGACGCTGAAACCAGGAAAGACATATTCAATTTCAAAAATAACCTAGAGAAGCTTGAGCGGAGGATCGAGGGAATAAATCAAAATCTCAAGAAAACCGACACAGAGACTGACGAAAAACTCCAGCTCATGGATGAAACGAGATTGAAGATAACGAGCCTCGATGGGGAGAAGTCGGTCCTGGAGCAGAGGTTCGGGGACGTCGAGGGTAAAATCCAGAAGGCGGAAGAAGAGGAACGCTCGGTCGAGAGGGAAATCGCGGAAAAGAAGGTCAAATGCGCTTCCCTTATAGAAAAGGAAAAGAGCCTCATCGAGGATTTAACCGAGCTTGAGAGAAGGATAAGGGATATCGATAACCGTATCCAGCTCGAATCCCGGAATATAGAGGAGAAAAAACAGGAGAAGCTGAGCTTTATCGAAAAGGACAAGTACACGATAGAGGAGATAAGCCTTATTAACGAAGCCATTACTGAAAACGAAGAGAAGCTTCAGGTAATGAAGAACGAAAGGAGCGCTCTCGTCGAAGAGATAAGGACAGCTAACGAGACCAGGGAAAACCTGAATACCATGTTATCGGACCTGAGGCTCAGGAATAATTCCCTCGAGCTCGACCTCAACAGCCTGCAGATCGAGTCGGAAAGTATTAACGACATGATCGAGAGGGGCAACCTCTCGGAAATGATATCGGCTCTAGCCGACCTGGAGGAGGCCGCTGAAATAAATATTCACGAAGAGGAAGCCAGGTTGAAGAGACTCCAGGCTCAGATCGAGAAGTTCGGTCCGGTTAACCTGCTCGCACCCGAAGAGTACAACAAGCTCGAGGAAAGGTATAAATTCCTGAACGACCAGATGGAAGACCTCACGCAGGCCATAAATTCACTCGGAAAAGCTATCAGCAAGATCGACAAGGAGTCCGAAAAAAGGTTCAGTGAAACTTTCGATCTGATGGACCAGAAGTTCCAGGAAATATTCAGCCGTCTCTTCAGGGGCGGGGAAGGTAAACTGGTGCTGACCGAGCCCGACAACATGCTGGAATCCGGAGTGGAGGTCATGGTCAGGCCGAGGGGCAAAAGATTCCAATCCATAACGCTCCTGTCAGGGGGCGAGAAAGCCCTTTCGGCGATCGCGCTCATAATTGCCGCCTGCCTGATAAAGCCCGCGCCTTTCCTCCTTTTTGACGAGATAGACGCCCCGCTCGACGACAGGAACACGTCCTATTTCATCGAGCTCGTTAAAGAAATAGACAAGAATTCGCAGGTTATACTGATAACTCACAACAAGAAGACCATGCAGCAAGTCAACTCCCTGATCGGCATAACTTCCAACAGGTCCGGCACTTCGACCGTCGTTTCGGTCGACCTGAACTAAACGCAGCGTGATGCGCTAATCTATAGATATCGGAGAAAGTTGAAACCTTTAACGGACCGGCCGCCGTATAAATAAGCAAAATTTGTGATGCCGGGGTTTTACATTATACTTTTATCGGTTCCAAAGTTTCGGAGGATTGTTAGAAAATGATTTCTTATATAATGAAGAAAATTATCGGCTCCCAGAACGACAGGGAGATCAAAAGACTGGCCGCCATTGTCGACGGGGTTAACGAATACGAGAGTGAATTCCAATCGATTCCCAATAGCGCGTTTGCAGTAAAAACCGGGGAATACAGGGAAAGGCTGAAAAACGGCCTCAACGGGAACGGGGATCCGATGGAGGAGGAGCATTACGGGAAACTCGATGATGAGCTCCTCGAAATACTTCCCGAAGCATTCGCCCTCGTCAGGGAAGCTTCCCGCAGGACCCTGGGAATGCGCCCGTTCGACGTCCAGCTCATCGGGGGCCTAGTGCTCCACATGGGCCGGATTGCGGAAATGAAAACGGGTGAAGGAAAAACGCTCGTCGCCGCACTGCCCCTCTATCTAAACGGAATTACCGGTCTCGGTGCGCACCTCGTGACCGTAAACGACTACCTGGCGCGGCGCGACGCGATGTGGATGGGGCCCATATACAAGCTCCTGGGCCTGAATATCGGCGTCATAAACCATGAAATTTCATACCTTGTAGACTGGGAAGACCCTGCCAGGGCGCAGCACGCAATAGACAACAACCAGAGCGT
>DATIET010000177.1:0-10513 GCA_035455615.1 Thermodesulfobacteriota bacterium | reverse complement strand
ACTCTCGAGATATCGAATACGACCCCGCTTCCGGCGAAAATATACGCAAACGAGGGCATCGCGCAGGTATTATTTTTCGAGGCGGACGGGATGTGCGAAATCTCCTATGCCGACAAGAAGGGCAAATATCAGAAGCAGGTGGGGATCACCCCCCCGAAAGTATGAGACGGGCGGCCGGAATGCCCCGTCCTGACTGGAAAAATTGACATCGGCAGACCCCTCGAGCGCGCTTCAGGGATTACTTCTATAAATGCATTAAAACCCCTTGATTTTATTTCCATTTTTCGCCCATCATGGTATAATATTATCTCATTAATTCCCCCCTGCAGGCGTATTCGGAGGTAGTGCATTTTGGAAGTAAAAACTGACCTGAATAAAGAGTCTCAAGCTAAAGAAGACAGCTCGTACACAGCAGAAAAAATCAAGGTCCTGCCCGGCTTGGAAGCCGTCAGGAAGCGCCCCGATATGTACATCGGGGACACGAGCACACGCGGGTTCCACCACCTCGTGTTCGAGGTCCTGGATAACAGCGTGGACGAAGCCCTTGCCGGCTATTGCGACAGGATAAGCGTCACGATACATGTGGACGAGAGCGTCACGATAGAGGACAACGGTAGGGGCATACCCGTCGATAAGCATAAAGAAACCGGTAAGTCAGCGGCCGAAGTGGTCATGACGATGCTCCATGCGGGCGGCAAGTTCGAGGGGAAGGTCTACCAGGTCTCGGGAGGTCTTCACGGAGTCGGCGTCACCGTCGTCAACGCCCTCTCCGAATACCTCAACCTCGAAATCAGGAGGGACGGGAAGGTCTGGTTCCAGAAATACGAGCGCGGAAACGCCGTTTCCGAGCTCAAGGAGACGGGAAAGACAGACAGGAGGGGCACGAAGATAAGGTTCAAGCCCGACCCCCAGATCTTCGAGATTTACGAGTTCAGCTATGATACGCTCGCGCACAGGATAAGGGAGCTGGCGTTCCTCAACCGTGGTCTCGTCATCCAGCTCACCGACGAGAGGACCGGAAAGGGCCAGGAGTTCTACTATAAGGGCGGCATCGTCGCGTTCGTCGAGGAGCTCAACAAGAACAAGAAGCCGCTCCATCCCGATCCTATATACGTATCGGGAGAAAAGGACGACATCATCGTGGAAGTGGCTCTCCAGTATAACGACGGCTACACGGAGACGATCTTCTGTTACGCCAATAACATAAACAACATCGAGGGCGGCACCCACCTCACCGGGTTCAGGGGCGCGCTTACGAGGACGGTTAACAAATACGCGGAAGATAAAGGCCTGCTGAAAAATGCCAAGGTCACTCTCAGCGGCGACGACACCAGGGAAGGGCTTACGGGCGTAATAAGCGTAAAGCTGCCCGACCCCAAGTTCGAGGGGCAGACCAAGACCAAGCTCGGCAATACGGACGTGAAGGGCATCGTGGAGACGCTCCTTAACGACAAGCTCGGGACGTTTTTCGAGGAAAACCCTTCGGTCGCGAGAAAGATAATCGAAAAAACCGTCGATGCCGCACGGGCGAGGGAGGCCGCGAGGAAGGCGAGGGAGCTGACGAGGAGAAAGAGCGCGCTAGAATCGGGCTCTCTTCCCGGGAAGCTCGCCGACTGCCAGGAGCGCGACCCCGAGATGTGCGAGCTGTTCATAGTCGAGGGCGAGTCAGCGGGAGGTTCCGCAAAACAGGCGAGGGCGAGATACAATCAGGCCGTCCTGCCTCTCCGCGGCAAGATTCTCAACGTGGAGAAAGCCAGGTTCGACAAGATGCTCGGCAACGAGGAGATAAGGACCCTCATCACGGTCCTCGGCACGGGCATAGGAGGCGATGACTTCGACATCACGAAGCTCAGGTACCACAAGATCATACTGATGACCGACGCCGACGTGGACGGCTCTCATATCAGGACACTCCTCCTTACGTTCTTCTTCAGGCAGTTCGCCGAGGTCATCGACCGAGGCCATCTCTACGTCGCCCAGCCCCCGCTCTACAGGGTGAAGCGCGGGAAGGAAGAGAAGTACCTGAAAGACGACCACGTGTACGAAGATTATTTCCTCGAGCACGGCACCAACGGCATAGTATTGAACGTTTCGCCAAACGGGAACGGCACGAAGGAGATAAAGGGCGCGAGGCTCTTCGACATCATAAAGAAATCGATCTCCTACGGCAAAGCGCTCGAGAAGATAGGGAAATGGGGGAGGGACATGAGGATAGTGGACGCCTTCGCGAGCAGGGAAGGGTTCAAAAAAGGGCATCTCAAGACGGATAAGTCGGTCGAGCTAGACGCTCATCTCCAGGCGATTAAGGCCTGGATCGAGACTAGGCACCCGGAAATTACGGGACTTGACTGGCAGATTCACGAAGACCTCGAGCACGAAGCGTCTAAAATTTCATACAGCTTCAGGGAAAGCGGCAGGCAGAGGACCACTTTGATTGATTTCGACTTCCTCAACTCACCCGAGTTTGGCGAGATAAAGAACCTCCGCGAGTCGATAAAGGCGGTCGGCGACCCCCCTTACGGCATCCTAGATGACGAGACCGCCGTAGAGCTCCCGAGTCTTCCGGCCGTTACAGAGCACATTCTCACGCGCGGCAAGAAGGGCATGACTATACAGAGGTATAAGGGTCTTGGCGAGATGAACCCGGAGCAGCTCTGGGAGACCACGATGAACCCTGAAACCCGCGTGCTCAAGAAAGTAATGGTAGAGGACGTAGTAGAGTCGGACGAGATATTCACGATCCTGATGGGCGACGAGGTCGAGCCCAGGAAGGAGTTCATCGAAACTAACGCCTTGAACGTCGTCAACCTCGACGTGTGAACTTTAGATCCGCCGGCCTGGAACAAGTAAGATGCCCGAGTCCGTAAAACACGTAAATCAAATCCCCGTAGAAAAGGTAAGCGCCGGTAGCCATACATACCGTCAGGTGCTGATAGGCCCTGAGGAAGGGCCCAACTTCGCCATGAGGCGCTTCATTATGGAGCCCGGCGGCGGTATCCCTGCTCACACAAATACCGTCGAGCACGAGCAGTACGTGCTCCGCGGCCGCGCGAAGATAGGGATAGGAGATAGTGTGTACGAGGTGAAAGCCGAAGACGTCCTATATATCCCCGCAGGAGTCCCCCACTGGTACGAGGTCCTGGGCGGCGAGAATTTCGAGTTCCTTTGCATGGTTCCCAACCGGGAAGATAAGATAAAGCTAGTCGGTAGCGACTGACTTCCTGACTGTTTCAGCAATATTCCATTTACAGTCAACAGTGATAGGTGAAGTGAGGCTCAGTTAAGCTTTCAGATAGCCGTAGTTCTGGAGCACAAGGATAGCGATGCTTACGATTATCAGGTTCGCGACGGCTATCGGAAAGAGCACCTTCCATCCGAGGTTCATCACCTGGTCGTACCTGAATCTCGGGAGCGTAAACCTCACCCAAATGAAGAAGAAGAGGAACGCCAGTACTTTTCCTATGAAAACGATAGGCGGGAGGAACCAGTATTTGTCTATATCTATCCCGAACCAGCCGCCGAAGGGAAGCGGATACCATCCGCCGAAGAATAGCGCCACCACGAGGCACGAGACGACTATCATGTGCGTGTATTCGGCCATAAAGAACATCGCGAACTTCATGCTGCTGTACTCTGTGTGGTAACCGGCGACTATCTCGGGCTCGGCCTCAGGCATGTCGAACGGGAGCCTGTTCGTCTCTGCGAACGCCGCTGCGAGGAATACTATGCACCCTAGTATCTGCGGGATTGCGAACCAGCACCTGGACTGCGCCTCGATAATGTCTTCCAGCCGGAGCGACCCCGTCCACGCTATCACGCCTATAATCGACAGCCCCATTGCCAGCTCGTAGCTTATCATCTGCGCCGCGCCCCTGAGACCGCCCAGGAATGAGTACTTGCTGTTCGATGCCCATCCGCCGAGCACCACTCCGTAGACGCTGAGAGACCCTATAGCGAGCACGTACAGTATGCCCACATTAAGGTCGGCTATCTGCAACTTGACGAATATGGGAGCGCCCAGGAGGCCGAAGAGGGTCGTATCGAATCCCCTGCCTATCGGTATGACGGCGAGCGCGATCAGCGCCGTCACGAGCGCGAAAGCGGGCGCTGCGATGAAAAAGGGCTTATTGACGTGACTCGGTATCAGGTCTTCCTTGAATATGAACTTGACCCCGTCCGCAAGCGGCTGGAGGAACCCGAACGGCCCGACACGGTTGGGGCCGAGCCTGTCCTGGATGAAAGCGCTCACCCTCCGCTCGGCCAGCGTGAGGTATGCGACGAGCGTGAGCACGACGAAGAACATGAGGGCTATTTTTACGAGTGTGATTCCGAGTTCGACCCAAACCATATTTATTCTCTGGCTTATTACCGGGCTCTATCCGTCCCGAGCATGCCGATATTCTCGTAGTTCAATCCGCTGTAGGAAGCGACGTGTCCGGCTATTTCGAGCATTATTTCGGAAGGAGCACTGTATTCGAAGCTTCCGGCCTCGATAGCGCCGCCTATGAGCGAGAGTATCTCCCAATCAGGCTTCGCGGTCCCGGGAGGCGGTATCGTCTGTCTCGCTCTCTGTACCCTTTCCCTGTCGTTGGTGAAAGTGCCTTCTTTCTCGTAGGGGCTCGCTCCTGGCAGGATTACATGGGCGAGTCTTACCGTTTCTGTGATCTTATAGTCCTCCGCAATAAGTAACGAGAGCCCGGCGAGCGCCTCCTTCAGCCTCGGCCGCTCCTCTGCGGTCGCGAATTTAAAGATGTCTTCACCCGCAGCGTATAATGCTTTCACTTCGCCGTTCAATATTGCTCCTATCAGCTCTTCTATTCTTTCGGGGCCTGACGGGATTCCCAGGTCCTTCACCCCTGCGCTGTTGGGATACGGGTCCGAGCTTATGAGACCGAACAGCTTGGGAGCGCCCGGGTCGCCCGTATTCGAGCTAATCCTGCCCGCGTTTAGGACCGCGCCTATTTTCTTGATCAGATAAAGCTCCTCGTTCGTTAGCTCAGGCGACGCGAGGACCGCGATAGAATCCGGCGACGCCTCCTTCGCCCTCATAAGTCCCGACGATGCGATAGCTATTGCGTCTGTCCAATCTGTAATCTCGAAGCCTTCTCCTTTTCTGACGATGGGGTCCTTGAGACGGACTCCGCCTTCCTGTATGTCCCTGAAGCCGTATCTTCCCCTGTCGCAAATCCAGTATTCGTTTACGTCCATGTTCGTCCGCGGCCTTACCCTCGACACCTGCCCCTTCCTGGGATCGACGCCGACCGTGATGTTGCATCCGTTGCTGCAGAGCGTGCAGACACTTTCAGTGAATTTCCAGTACCAGACCCGCTCCTCGTGGAGGTTGTCCTTGTTGAGGAGCGCGCCCACGGGACAGAGGTCCGTAACGTTTCCCGAGAGCTCGTTGTCGAGGTTCTTCCCCGGGAATACGACGATCTTCTTTCTGAAACCTCTCCCGTCGAAACCCAGCTCTCCCGTTTTCGTGACTTCGTCCGTGAACCTCACGCACCTCGTGCACATTATGCAGCGGTTGGGGTCGTAGAGTATCCTGTCGCTGAGGTAGTATTTCCTTCTGACCTTCTTCTGCTCGGGCCCTTCGAACCTGCTCACGCCCGGCCCGTGCTTGACCGTCGTAAGCTGGAGCGGGCATTCCCCGCCCTTGTCGCAGATGGGACAGTCGAGCGGGTGGTTTATGAGCGTGAATTCTACCGTCGCTTTCCTGGCTTTTATCGCCTTTTCGGTATTGGTTTTGACTATCAGGCCCTCTCTCACGAACGTATTGCACGCGGGCATCACCTTGGGGACTCCCTCCACCTCCACCAGGCATTGCCTGCATTGGGCAACCACGCTAAGAGCCGGGTGGTAACAGAAATGAGGAACGTCTATCCCGACGCGGGAAGCCGCCTGAATGAGATTGAGGCCGTCTTCGACCTCTATTTCGATTCCGTCTATCGTGAGTTTAGGCATAGGAAATTCGGTTAAGCGAGAGTCGGGAAAATATTATCTGACGGGAGGGGCCTTAGCAAGTTATGCGGGGATTTTAGAAGGATTTCAGGGCGTATGAGACGGCTTATGCAGGTTTATCCCTGGGCTCGGGCGCTTCATACTCTGCTGCAAGCCTGTCCCTGGTACGGGGTGTGTCCATATCTCCGGTATCCCGCCTATAAAGGTGTGTGTTATACTTCACGGGATAGGCTATGCGTTCGAAAGTCCTTAAACCTATAGTTGTGTTCCTTCTTTTACTCCTCTTATTATCGGTATTAGTTATTATTATAATCCAGACCCATTATTTCAGACAGTTCGTCAAAATCACTACTAACGCCATCGTAAGCACCCTTACGGCGCAGAACTTCAAGATCGGGGGCATCGAAGGCAACTTCCTTAAAGGGATCACTCTCAAAAATGTATCGCTCGACATCGGGGACAAAAAATTTCTCGATTGCGAAGAGATATACATCGATTACTCTCTCCCCGTTATTCTCGACGGCTCGATGCTTTTCAGCAAGGTTATCCCGCTCCACGTAGTCAGGGTGAAGGGGATCCGTATAAATCTGGTCCACTACAGGGACGATTCCTGGAATTTTCAGGAGCTCCAGAAATTAATGATCAAAGAAAAAAAGCCCAACCCCGATTGGAATATATTTATACTGAACGGTTCAATCCAGGATGCAAAGATGACGATCGAGGACGAGGCCAGGGGAGAAAGTTCGATATTCGAGCTGTCGAACGCGGATTTATCGCTGAACTTGTTCAAAATAGCCGATAAGGCGGAGATCGATGTGAAAGACGCTCATCTGACCGTCGCCTACGAGAGCATGGACTTCGAAAAACTGTATTTTGAGAATATAAAAGGCAAAGCTGTTTATTCGAATAAAGAGCTTCCGGATAAGCTCGAGGTTACGGACGTACTTTTTAATTACATGGGGGCGGCGGTGACCGGAAAGGGCGAGATAATCGACATGATGAATCCCCGGTTCAGCCTGAACGCACTGATAAGCGGGATAGATATCCCCGGCCTGGGCGTCCTCAACGCGGAGGTCGACGCGCGCGGGAATTCCGTCAAATGGAAGGACCTGCACGCGGCGGGGAAAGTGAAGCTCGCGGACTCGTCGTTCATGGAGGGCCGTCTCTCAGGCGGGATCGGCTCCGTCCTGGTCGAGAACAAGCATATAACCGTTAAAAAAGGCAATCTGGGCGCCGATGTCGGGGACGCGGCTTTCGAGGGCGTGATCGACCTCCATGAGATACACGGCAGGGGGAAAAATAACACGGCTGATTTTGAGCTCGACCTCCGGTCTCTCAAGGTCCCGCGTATCATCGAAATATTGGAGAAGAGAAACGGGCCGATTGAAGCGGGCGTCAACCGTAACATCGATGCCGTAATCAATTCGAAATTAAAAGTTACTGCCGGATGGAGCAGGTCCCGCGAAATGACGGCGGGTCTCGATATAAAGGAGATGAGCCTGTCAGGTGGCGGCGCGGGAGAAATCAAGCTCAAAGGCCCTCTCGCAATTACGGGCTCGAAGATAGATTACGATCTCGACGCCGGTTTTCTGAATACGAATTTTGCGCCGATCTTCAACGATCAGAGGTACGCGAGCGACATCAACTCGAGCCTCAAGATCAAGGGGTCGATGAGCACGGCCGAGGTTTTTCCGAAGGGTTTCGATGTGGCTCTCAGGGGCGAGGTCGCCCCTTCGAAGGTGTTCGACGTCAGTCTCAGAAGAGGAGTCATAGACGCGACGTATAACGGGGCCTCTTTCGGGATCAAATCGCTCGTTTTAGAATCCGGGCCTTTCAGCGTGAACGCGTCGGGAGACTTAGGGGGCGGCGGGGGGAACGGAATTAAATATGACGTCGATATCAAAAACCTGAATTTCGTCACGAAAATCGCGCCCGCTTACCATCTCGGGGGCAGTCTCGGTCTCGACGGTTACATCAAGGGTGACCTTCAAAAACCGAGAATCATAGTTAACGCCAGGGGCTCGGACATAACGTATGAGGAAAAGCGCTTAAGAATGAAGAAGGTGGACCTGACGGCCGACAGCTATCTGGATATTAACGACCTCAGGCTAACAACAGGGGGAGAGGCGAAAGGAATAGACATACAGGGCAGGGAGATACAGCTCGTCGAATTCAAGGCCGCAAGCAGGGGGAGCGGGATAGACGGTACGCTCGATGTGCAGGAGACCGTGAAGAGAAAGTATTCGCTGGATTTTAAGCTCAGTGAGCTGGGGGGCGGCGTAGCACGGCTCGACCTCGGCAACGTCCAGATGAATTTTGAAAACGCGGTCTTTAACAACCGGAGACCTATCGTAATATCGCTCTCGAAGGATAGAGTGAGGGTGGACTCGTTTAATCTCTATCACAAGGAGAATTTCGTAATAGGGGATCTTACTTTCGGCTTCGACGAGAGTATCGACGGGTCGATAAAGCTCGAGAAGCTGAGCCTCCTCGACGCTTCGGAGCTCCTGGGCGTCAAATTCCCGGTGAAAGGCGAGATGTCCGGGGAAATAAAATTCGGGTCGTCACTCAAGCGTCCCGACCTGAGGGCCGATATAACCGCCAGGGACCTCGAATATATGGAATTCAAGAGCGACCGGCTCACCCTCTCGGTCCTGTTTGCAGGCGACAAAATGGGGCTCGACCTGAAAATTATCGATAATAATGAGGAAATCCTCTCAGCGGTCGCAGACGCGACAATCGAGCTCGACCCCGGGAATATGGACAAGAGCATCGGGCGAGCCCGTTACAGGGCGGCGATAAAGTCAAAAGGGGTCGACATTAGCCCGGTCAGCGTATTCAACGAAGAGATACAGGAGTTAAACGGCAAGCTCTCCGTGGACCTGGTCGCGGAGGGTACCGGTCAGGACCCGAACGTTTCGGGCAGGCTCGAGCTCAGGGATATGACGATGAAGGTGCTGGCCCTGAGGAATAAAATCCATATTGATACCGCTTTCATGGATATGTCGGGTAAATACGGAACTCTCCGCCCCGTTACAATAGATACCGGCGAGGGGAAGGGGGTATTCGAGGGCAGGGTGGATTTCCGGGACCTTTCGTACACCGGCAAAGGCACAATGTCCAACATGCTTATGCAAACTTACCCTGCGGACGTGACCGCCAACCTCGACGGCGGTCTGGAGGTCGAGGGGAAATTCCTGAACGCTTTAATAAAGGGGAATATCACGGCCAGGAATATTGAAATCATGGTCCCCGAAAAGCCACTCAAGGAGATCGAGAGCATAAAGTTCATTGACGAGCAGGAACAGGACAAGGATGAGTTCATTTACACGGGTGAGAAAAAAGAGGATTTTGTCGAGGAGTTCATCGCGCTCGACCTTGACGTGGACATCCCCAGGGACTCGTGGGTGAAGGGGGGCGGGGCGAACATCGAGGTCGAAGGGAAGCTCGACATTAATAAAAGCTACAAGGAGCCCTATTTCATTACGGGGAATATAGACGTCATAAGGGGTGATTATCAGTTCATGGGCAGGCTCTTCAAGATCGAAAGCGGAACCGTGAGCTTCAGGGGTAAGAAGATTATAGACCCGTTCCTCGACTTGAGGGCGACTTACGAAGTGTCAAGCGTCGAGGTGTACATCAACATCACGGGTACGGCCGAGAAACCAAAGATACAGCTTTCGAGCGACCCGCCGCTCGACGAGAACGAGATTGTATCGTATCTCGTATTCGGCACATCTTCGGATAAGCTCGGTACCGACGAGAGGGTCGAGTTCCAGGAGAAAGCGGGGGAAGTCCTGGGAACGATGGCGGTCGGCGAGCTGCGGGATGCTATAGGCGATGATCTCGCGATAGACGTGATGACGATCAAAGGCGGCCAGACCGGTTTCAGGGACACGCACCTCGAGATAGGCAAGTATCTGACCGACGACCTCTACATCGGATATGAAAGGCTTTCCTATGAGAGGTATTTCTACGAGCGGTATTTCTTCAGCCCGGGTCTTCCATCTTCCACAGTTACCGCCAACAGGGCTGTGATCGAATACAGGGTCTTCGATTTCCTGACGCTCGAGAGCGAGATAGGGGAAGAGGCCGGAGCGGACGTCTTTTTCAATTTCGACTACTGATCGTTATATATCCGGATTCGAACCGCGGCACGGATCAACGACACTTGTCAGTAACTATTGAGGAATTTCCTTATCCCTCTCACTGCCTGCATTATCCTTTTTTCGTTCTCCACGAGCGCGAGCCTCAGGTGCCCTTCCCCGTAGTTTCCGAAGCCTATGCCGGGAGAGACGGCGACTTTCGCCTTTTCTATAAGGAGTTTCGAGAATTCGAGAGACCCCATGCTCTTGAAAGCCTCCGGCATCTCGGCCCAGACGAACATAGTCCCCTTGGGTTTCGGTATATCCCACCCCGACTTCGACAGCCCCTCCACGAGCTTGTCCCTTCTCGATTTATATAATTTCCTCACGTCCTCGACGCAGTCCTGAGGACCGTTTAGCGCCGCGATCGCGGCTACCTGAATGGGGGTGAATATGCCGTAATCCAT
>DATIET010000176.1:0-5823 GCA_035455615.1 Thermodesulfobacteriota bacterium | reverse complement strand
GGGGGCTCGTCGCTCCTGCTTCACGTCGCGGACGCGAGCGACCCGATGGTGGACGAGAGGATAGAGTCAGTCAACAAGATACTCCTTCAGACGGGCTACGAATCCATCCCGCAGATGATAGTGCTCAACAAGGCCGACAAGACCCCGGCCGACATAGCGAGGAGGCTCGGCAGGGCTTACGCGGCCCCGCTCATCTCCGCACGCGAAAAGAACGCCATACCCGAAATGCTGGGTCTAATCGAAGAGAGGATATTCGGGAGGAGCCCCGAAGACGAGGCCCAGGGGCAGATGGCGTGGAGCCTTAATACCGCATAAAAAAAGCGGCGGCCCTGGCTGCCGCCGCTCATTCACTCGTCATTCATCAAAGCAAGTTAAGGTAGTACTAGACCTCTACTTCTGCTGTACCGCCCTTTATCACTTTAACGTTGTCACTCTGTCTGGTTACGTCGAATCCGATCACCACGTGCCCGTTCTCCCTCCCCTTCTCCCATCCGTCGACCACTATGGTGTCGCCCGGATATACGGGGGCTGTGAAGCGGACTCCCAGGGATTTCAGCCTCTGGGGCTCGCTCTCGAGGTAACTCTCTATTATGGCGTCCATGGTCATGGACATCGTGCATAGGCCGTGGACTATTATGCCGCTCAGGCCCGCTTCTTTCGCAACACGCTCGTCGATGTGTATGGGGTTCATGTCGTTCGATGCTTTCGAGTACCTGTACGTGATGTCCGGGGGCACTCTGATGATATCCCTGAACGCGAGGGGCGGCGCTTCGGGCGCCTCTTTGGGCTTGCCGTTCGACTGGGCGGTCCTGGGCTTCTCTCCGCTCCCGGTCCCTCTGATGAAAAGGCCCCAGTCGGACTCGACCACCTTCTCGCCCTTGCCGTTCGTCGTGAGCACGTTTATCTTGAGCAGCTCTCCCGAGCCCTTGTCCTCAATATCGACGATCTTCGTCCTGAACGTGAGCTTGTCCCCCGGCCTGATGGGCTTGTAGAATTTCATCGACTGGTCGCCGTGAACGAGCATGAGCACGTTCTTCCTTGCTTCATCCACACCGCCGTGGAGCTCCGGGTCGCTCCATACCTGCTCCAGCATGGGGAGCTCATACGTTACTGCGTAGCTCGGGGGCGCCATGCCCACCGGGCTTTCGTGGCTGAAGTTAAACGCCCCGTTATAATTGAAATAACTGAGGTTCCTCGCCCCTATCGCCCACGCGTAGTCTATCACCTCTTCCGTGCTCACTACGTGCACAGAAGGCTCGTACTCCTTTCCGATAAAGCTTCTGTTAAGTCCCATGGCTCGTCTCCTTATCCTTCTCTATAACCGTCCGCCTGCCGTGTATCGTAGTTCGCTATTTTATAGCACCATCTACCGCGTTAGCTTACAGTATTGCGAATTGCGAAGATATATGGAAAAACAGAAACTTAAAAATAGGCCGGGATTGCGGGAAACCTGTAAACCGCCTGCAATCATTGTCTTATCCTCAAATCCCCGGTAAGCGCTTGGTTCAGGCACGTCCATTCTAGATATATAAATTAATCAGAAAAACGGGTGTTTGTCAAGGGGTCTATTCGCATATGCAAATACATTTCAGGGACTTTCCCCCGCTAATGCGAATCGTACAATACCACAGATTTATGACGAGCGCACCGCATAAGAAGATTAAGAAAGCAAATAAATGTCAAATATGAATAAAGCAGATAAGTCGGGAAACACAGCCTGTCGCCATTATTGATTTTCCGGTTGAAATATTATAATCTGAGTTCCGATGTTCTTAACACTATAATATTTTAAGGAGGATGGTGTTATGGCTAAACATAGAATTTTCATTACATGCACTCTATTTTTTCTCTGTTTTGCGATAGCCACTGTTATTTTTCCTGAACACGCTAAGGCAGCTCCCGGCCTGGGGACTCTTTACGGAACAGACCCAGACGATCTGATAATAATTAATCCTTTCACGGGTACCGGGACATTAGTTGGGAACATGGGAGGAAGCGGATTCCCCGGCTTCGCTATAGATCCGTCGACCGGTATAGCCTATGCAGCCGGCGGAGCAGGATCGGATTCAATTATGACTGTCGATCTGGGTAACGGAGCGACATCCGTGCTCGGCAGTCTTAATCTCGGACTTGCCGTGGCTTCGGCTCTCGAGTTCAGACACGACGGAGTGCTGTTCGCCTCGGTAAATATAGTCGCCGACGGAGGATCGGGGGGAGACCATCTGGCGATAATCGATACCGCGACAGGAAATGCTACTATCATAGGCTCTTTCGGAAATTGTACCGGAGTTTCAATTCCAAGCAATGGTTCCGGAAGCTGCACTCTTGACGGTATCGAGGCAATCGCGTTTGATAACGCCGGGATTTTATGGGGATCCCTCAGGACCAGCCCGACTTCCGTGGGTACGCCGGGGCTTTACAGAATAAATCCGAGTACGGGTCAAGCTATCTTCGTAGAGCCAATACTGGATTCTATCGGCCAGCCCCCGCCGAGAGGAGGCGTTGTAAGCCTCCAGTTCGCGTGTGACGGGACTTTATACGGCGGAACAGCCCCGTCGAGCCAACAGAGCGATGACGGAGGATTTCTGGTTACAATCGATACTGATACCGGTGTATTTGAATTCGTAGGAATTGTTTCTGCGTCGAACGAAGGCGGGGCCCTCGGAGGCCTTTCATTCAATAGCGACTGTCGGGGTCAAGATATCCCCACACTTTCCGAGTGGGGCTTAATAGCCATGGCGGGCATATTGGGAATAATAGCGTTATTGGCCGTACTAAGAAGAAAGGCAACAGCCTGATTATTGAATGTCTTGCCGAGAATAAATTTATAACGCAAAAGGGAGCCGAAGCTCCCTTTTGTATAATCATCTTAAATTGTTAGCTTGTTGCTTACGCAGCCGCTTTCCTTCTCCGGGAGGCTACGTACAGACCTATCATCCCCAACACCCCAGCCATCGCTATCATGCCCCATTCGGAAAGCGTGGGAATGTTAGTCGTCGATTGGTCCAAGTTGCAACCCTGAATCAGACGCTGCCTGCAGTCTATGTACTCTTCATCGGTAAGGTTAACCTGCACACTTCCTACGGTATCTTCAAAGATTAAGCAACGCTTGTCGATGCCGTCCTCGGAAGTAAAAGCAACATAACCCAATTCCAGACTTTCACCCCCGGGTCTGATAATCAGTACCTGGTTCGAATCTACTATTGATTGGTTGCCCGGCGCAAGACTGCCTCCGGGGCACAGGATATCGACGATTATATCCCCGGTATTGCCGTTCTCAAGCTCGGCGTCATCGCACGGACATGAAGGTATTTGCGCGAATGCGTAAGAAGATACCAACAGAACCGCTAAGAATATCATTATATTAAAGCTTTTCACGATCCCTCCTCCTTTAATTTGTAAATACATTCAATAAATTGCCGGTATTATATCATTTCGAGTTTCGCGGTGCAACAGCTAATTTTACGATTCGTTTTGGAGAGTTGAGAAGGTCCTGCTACAAGCGAGGACCGGAAATCAATCCGGCGGCCGCTAAGCATACAAAAGGGAGCCGAAGCTCCCTTTTGTATAATCATCTTAAATTGTTAACTCGTTGTTTAAGCAGCCGCTTTCCTTCTGCGCGCAGCGGCGTAGAGTCCGATCATCCCAAGAATTCCGGCCGTCGCTATCATGCCCCATTCGGAAAGCGTAGGGATGTCACGACTGAGCAGTCCGCACCTCGCAATCAAACTCGACCTGCAAATTTCATAATCTTCCTCACTAAGCTTATTTACATCACCACCTACTGTATCTTCAAATATTTCACAAGCCATCGCATCACCCTCTATAAACACGCCATAACTCAACTCCAGCTTTTCACCTCCGGGCCTGACAACTACAACTTGGTCCGGAGTCAGTTCAAATTCGTTGCCGGCAGCAAGGTTCCCCCCCGGACACAGAATATCGATGATCTCCGCGCCGGTATTGCCATTACTCAACTCAAGCTCATCGCACGGGCAAGGCGCTTGTGCGAACGCATGAGATGTTACAAACAGTACAGATAGTAGTATAAACAGGTTAAAGCTTTTCATGATCCCTCCTCCTAAAATAGTTTTATGTGAAATCAATAAATTAGGGGTGATTATAACACTTCGAAGTTCGCAATACAATAACTTGATTCAGGAAAGCCGCTCCCACAGGGGATGTAATTATGCGGTGATAACCGCAGAGGAGATAAGACGAATTCGTATATAAGCACACATTGTGTGCCGCCTAGAAGAGCGTCACCACGCCTAAGGCCGTGCCGAATACGCCCAGAGGCGCCAAGTCGTCGAGGGTGTCGATGCTCTTGTCCACCTTGAGGAGTGTGTCCTGGGCGTCCCTGTAGAGCTTGTCGTCGTTCACGAGCTGCCCGAGCGTGCCCTTGCCGGTATTTATCTTCTCGAGTATCTCGTTCAGGTTAGTGGCCGCCCCGGTGGCCTCGTTGTAGAGGGTGTCGTCGTTCAGGAGCTTGCCGATCGTACCTTTCGGGTTGTTGAGCTTCTCGGACATATTGCCAAGGCCCGAAAGAGCTACCTTCGCGTCTTCATAGAGCTGGTCGTCCGTCAGCAGCTTACCGAGTGTGCCTTTCCCCGCCTTGAGGTCGGCCGTGATGTCGTTCACGTTCGAGAAAACGCCCTTGGCCTCAGTATAAAGCTCGTCGTCCTTGAGGAGCTTGCCGAAAGTCCCCTCGCCCTTTTCGAGTCCGGCGAGTACGGAGTCGAGGTTGTTCACTATGCTCGTGAGCTGCTCTTTATTCTCCCCGAGCACGTCGAAAGCGCCTAACGCCGATTCTACCGAGCTCACGGCGGCATCGACCTTAACGAGTATTTCGTTTATATCCGTCGGCTCTTCGCTCGGGAGGACCGAGCCGGGGGGCGCCACGGGGCTCTCCGGGCTTCCGAACGAGAGGTTGATATAGCTCGTCCCGAGTAAGCTCGTGAGCTTTATCGTGGCCAGAGAATCAGTCTTGACGTTACTCCCTTTCCTGACCGTAATCTCGACCTCTATCCTCCTGTCGGCGAGTCTTATTTTTGAAATTTTCCCTATCTCGTACCCCTCGAGCTTTACGGGGTTCCCTTCCCGAAGCTCGTCCACGGATTCGAAATACGTCCTCAGCTTGTAATCGTTTCCGAACCACGGTATGTCCCCGACGAAATCGAAGACCGCCAGCAGTATCAGAAGGCCCACCACGAAAAATATTCCGACTTTAACATGCCTGTTCATCCGCCTTTACCTCCTCGGCTGCTCGAACTGCGGTGTGATGAATTCCTGTACGGCGTAGTCCTTGCAGCACCTTATCTCCTCGGGCGTGCCGTATTCTATTATCCTGCCTTCGCTCAGGATAGCCAGCCTGTCGGCGACGTAGAACGCGAGGTCTATGTCGTGCGTGACTACTATCTGCGTAATTTCGATCTTGTGCTTGAGGTCGCAGATGAGGTCCCCTACGGTGCGCGTCATCATCGGGTCGAGCCCCGAAGTGGGCTCGTCAAAAAGTATAAGGTCCGGGTTCATGACCAGCGCTCGCGCCGTGGCGACCCTCCTCTTCATCCCCCCGGATAGCATAGAGGGCATTATACTCTCCTTCCCTTCGAGCCCGACAATCTCGAGCGCGCTGGAGACGAGCTTGTGTATCTTCCCGTCGTCGAACACCTTGTGCTCCTTGAGATATAACCCCACGTTCTCTTCGACCGTGAGCGAGTTAAAAAGCGCCGAGCTCTGGAATACCATCGACACGACGTGGTCCTTTTTGAAATCGGGGTCGTGTATGTCCTCGCCGCCGATGAGTATCCTGCCGGCGTCGGG
>DATIET010000175.1:0-5897 GCA_035455615.1 Thermodesulfobacteriota bacterium | reverse complement strand
TCAAGGACTATTACATAGAGAAGAGACGTCTCCAGCTCGAGCTGCTCCTTATCCAGCAGAGCATATCGAAAGCGGGTGAGAGATGGTGTATCTGTTTCGACGGGCGCGACGCCGCGGGCAAGGGCTCGACCATACTAAGGTTCACTCAGAACCTGATGCCGAAGTACTACAAGATAGTGGACCTCGGCGTGCCGACGCCGAAAGAGTCCAAATACTGGTTCCACAGGTACGAGCAGCACCTGCCGAACCCGGGCGAGTTGGTTTTCTTCGACCGGTCGTGGTATAACCGCGCGCTCATTGAACCTACGATGGGCTACTGCACGCAGAAACAGTACGAGTATTTCATGGCCAAGGTGCTCGACTGGGAGCACGAGCTCATAGACGGCGGCATGAAGCTCGTGAAGTTCTACCTCTCCGTCGACCCCGAGCACCAGCTCTACCGTTTCCAGGAGCGCCTGACCGATCCCCTCAAATTTTGGAAATTCTCGGAAAACGATTACAATGCTCGGAAGAAATGGGAGACCTTCACGAAATACAAGGAGCAGATGTTCAACCATACGGCATCGGAAAAGTCGCCGTGGATTCTCATAAACTCGAATTCCAGAAAGACGTCCAGGCTCACGTGCATGCTCTATGTCGTCAGGTCTTACGGCAACAAGAAATTCGTTCCCCTTACCGGCGAGGACGTGACGGAGACGCATACTATAGAAATAAACGGAGTCGCGTTCGACGGACTCAATAAATTACAATACTCAGTGCTGAAAGATCTGGCAGACGAGCAGAAGCTCCACGCTCAGGACGTACTGACGGGACCGCAAAATGGATGAAGATATTACATTAGCCAATACGTTAAACCTGCCTCGTGTCAGGTCCGCCGGAGGGCTCGTTTATAACGACAACTACCACATCCTCCTCATATTCAAGCGCGGGAAGTGGGACCTTCCCAAGGGCAGGTTCGAGATGGGCTCTGACCCCCTCGAGACCGCGCTCAGGGAGATAAGCGAGGAAACCGGGCTCGACAAGAACAAGCTCACTATTCAAGGGAAGCTCGTGTCCACATGGCATACCACGAGGCACGAGAAGACAAAATATCTGAAGAAGACCCACTGGTATCTCGTACACTATCACGGCGAGGATTCGGACGTAGCCCCACAGTTCAGGGAGGGGATTATAGAATGCCGCTGGGTGCACCTGCCTGACCTGGATAAGTACCGGTCGCTGCTGCTTCCGAGGATCGAGTACGTGATAGATTTCTGGCTGCAGAACCTTGCGTACGCCCCGAGGTTTTAGGATGCAGGCTGGTCCGGAAACGGCTTTCGGCGATAGCGATTGTACTTATTACGATGGAAACCCCCGGGTGAAGGTAAACGGTCGGCGATGATTCAGAAACTTTACTCTTTGATAAGTTTACTGATCTTTTCTTTGTAAATGCTTTTGACGGCCTCCCCCGAGTTGTCGATTATCTCGACCCCCATTTTTCCGGACAGGCTCCCCACCAGCCGGGTGCTCCATTTGACGACGGCATTTACCCGTATTTCCTCAATTTCTTTTCCATTATCGCTCTCGTCCTGGAAGCTTATTACTATCGTCGTACCGGCGGGGAATATATTCCGGGCCGCTATCTCGAGGCCGCGCTCGGAAATATTCACGGCATACCCCATGAATGCCGGGTTTTCCTTACCCACCCTTATCCTCTTCCTGTAGGGAAGCCTTCTGGATTTTCTCTTTTCGCCCATAAAGATTCCTATCTAAATTATAACCCCGTTTTAGCCAGCTCATAAGTAGGAGGGGAAAGGCCGTATAATCGGTCAGCCCCCGATTTACACGCCATTACAATATGGTTAATATTGATGGAGGTAAAGGGACTCCCGGTTGCGGCATCACCGAATTTTTATATGAATAACTTTAGCTCACTAATTTATAGGGCAAGGGTCTTTGCATCCTTATTTGTCGTGCTCGCTGCCTTTTACCATCCCTCAACTGCTGATGAAAGTAATGACTGGAGGAGCGAATGGTCCCTCGACGATAATTTCGATATAAGTATCGATACCGAAGGGTACAGTCTGCCCTCGGCTATAGCGTTCGTCACCGATCCGGGGAAAGACCCCAAAGCCCCGCTATATTTCGTACTTGAGCTGAGAGGCAAGGTGAAGGTCGTTACGAACGACAGGAGTATTTATACGTTTGCCGAAGACTTCTTCAAATTCACTCCCGCCCAGGAGCTCCCTTCATTCTCCGGAGAGAACGGGCTTGCGGGCATATGCCTTGACCCTGAAAACGGCTACGTTTTCGTTACCTTCGTCTATCAGGACGAGAATAACATTCTGCGGAATAATATCGCGAGATTCGATTCCATTCCCGGAACATTTTCCCTGAAGCCGCAGTCGATGACCGCGTTCACTGACATATTCTCCAGGGAAGGCTCGAGCCCCTCCCACCAGATAGGGCCGTGTCAGGTTTCCGGCGGTAATCTCTTTGTGGGGGTCGGTGACGGATTCGATATAAGATATTCCAAGGAACACGATTACAACAGGAGTCAGGATAAAAATTCACTCCTCGGAAAAATTCTCCGCATGACCCTCGACGGGAAACCCGTAAGGTCGAACCCGTATTACATCGACGACGATATAACGAAAGCGCGTAACTATGTGTGGGCGGTCGGTTTCAGGAACCCCTTCGGGCTCAAGATAGTCGACGGGCGCGTGTTCGTGGCGGACAACGGTCTTGCCGTGGACAGGTTCGTCGAAGTTCACAAAGGGGGTAATTACCTCTGGGACGGTACGGACATAAGCATAGGCACGAATGCGGACGTGGTATTCATGCCTGCTACCGGTGTAACACAGCTCGATTTTTACCCGGAGGACCTGAGCATCTTCCCCGAAAGGTACAGGGGGAAATTCTATCAGGCCCTCTGCGGCAGTCCGGATGACGATCCAGTGTTATATAATGGACGGAGAGTGGAGGTGCTGGACTTCGGTTTCGAGCGAAACGAGCTTATAAGCCCGCCTTTCACATTTCTCAGGTACAGGGGGTCGGGCCTGCAGTCGCTCGTGGGACTTGCAATCGGCCCGGACGGGCTTTACTTCGCTCCTATAATGCCCATTTCGGACGGCAGGAGCGTCGTGTTCAAGGTGTCATACGATCCGGAAGCCAAACACCGTTATACACTGACTAACGAGAAGAGCGCGCCGATACTCCTCGAAGAGCGCGCATGTTTCAGCTGCCATATGTATGGTGAGGCGGGATGGGGGACTTCGGGTCCGAATCTCGATTCCAATGCGTTATTCTCAAGGGTCAGCGAAAGATTGGACGACGGCATGTACGGAGACCGCGTACGAAAGCTTGACTCGCTCGACGCCGAGCCTTATAAAAGCTACAGGGAAGAAAGAGCCGAAGTTATGCAAAAAAAAGGCGTCGAGAAGGTAAGAGCATGGGTCAAATTCCATATCATGGAGCCCAAGTTCGATAACCCTGATTCGGGAATGCCGAATCTCGGCGTGAGCGAAGAGGAAGCGGAAGTGATTACCTTTTACCTTGTTCCCGAAGCGCCCGACCTGTTGGCGCGTGTACGTATCGAATTCAAAAAAATGATTCCGGTGCTCAGGTACCGTTATCTGGTCTATTCTTTTCTCATGGGGTTTGCCATAGCCCTTGTAATCGCGGGCGGTTACACTCTAATCAAAAAACAGAAATAAATCCCCTGTTCAAATATCGCTGCATTTACTATATAAACAAAATTATAGCGGTCTCACGGGGTTCTCACACGCCTTTACTAATATTGGTTTACTAAATATCATCATGCGGGCGGAACCGGAGTTGCTTAATCAGGCGTAACCCCGCATATAGCGATATTATGAGAAATAAATATTTGCTCAACACGGTGCTATGGGGCAGTTTGATGCTCTATTCTTCCTCTTCTTCAGGGCAGGAGGACGGCCCCGGTCTCTCCCACCCGGAGACCCTCGACCCGGTCGTCGTAACCGGGACTGCGTACCCGGCCGAGCTCAGCAAGAGCACAGGGAGCGTCACCGTCATAACCGGGGAGGAGATCGAGGCGAGCCATGCAGTGAGCGTGGGAGAGCTTCTGAAACAGGTACCCGGTCTTTACGTCGATCAGCCCGCGTCCAGGGGAGGGGTGACGTCTGTGTATATACGGGGCGGCGACCCTAACTTCACACTCGTCCTCATCGACGGGGTGAAGGTGAACGACCCCACGAACAGTCGGGGCGGGTCGTTCGATTTCTCCGCGCTGAGCACCGACAGCATCGAGCGTATCGAGATCGTGCGCGACCCGATGTCGTCCCTCTACGGCTCTGACGTGCTCGGCGGCGTAGTCAACATAATCACGAAGAAAGGCGAGGGGAAGCTGAAGGCGACTGCCGAGGCAATGGCCGGGAGGTACGGGCAGTATCAGTTTCTGGGCGGGGTCTCTGGCGCGGGACCCTACTATGATTACTCGGTCACGGGCTCATGGCTCGACGACGGGGAGCAGGTGGAGGGGAGCACCTTCAAAAGCCCGAGCGTGACCGCCAACCTGGGATTTCTTAACAGGGACGACATGGAGATATCAACCACTTTCAGGTATTCGCACATAGACAGCACGAGCTTCCCTGACGACAGCGGCGGCCCCGAATTCGCGGTGCTCCGCTCTACGGACAAGAGGAACATAGACCAGCTCCTGCTCGGCTTCGGCTACACTCACAGCCCAGCACTGTGGTGGGAGTACGGCGTCAAATTGAGTTATTACAATACGAAAGAAAAGTTCTCTTCCCCGGGCGTTGCGCCAGGCGAGCGCGACCCTTTCGGCATACCTCCAAACGAATCCGACAGCGATTATAAAAACTACGATGCGAACATTACGAGCACTTTCTCCCCATACGAAGGCCTCGACGTCGTTGCGGGGTTCGAGGCGGAATTCCAGGACGGGTCGAGCCGCGGGATGTTACTCGGAGAATTCCCCCTGCCCGCCGATTTCGACCTCGGCAGATACATATTGTCCCCGTATCTCGAAGTACAGTTCGGCATGGTAGAGAACCTTTACGTCGTGCTCGGCGCGAGGGAGGACTTCCCGGAAGGGTTCGATCCGGCCTTCAGCCCGAGGGCGGGCGTATCCTATAAAATCGCCGCGACCGATACCATACTCCGGGGGAGCTTTGGGGAAGGGTTCAAGCTACCGTCCTTCTTCTCGCTCGCGAGCCCTATCGTGGGTAACCCCGGCCTCGTCCCTGAAGAGAGCAGGAGCCTCGACTTGGGAATAACCCAGAATCTGTGGGATGACAAAATCGGAGCCCAGCTCAACGTCTACTACAACGAGTTCAAGAACCTCATAGACTTCGAGGAAGGGCCCCCGCCTATCCTCGTCAACCGCTCCAGGGTGACGGTCAAGGGGTTCGAGCTTATCGGCAGCATCCGCCCGTGGGACGAGCTTCAGCTGAGCGGGAGCGTGAGTTACGCCGACAGCGATATTAAAGGCACGGGCGAGGAGCTAAGGAACCGCCCGAAGTGGTGGGGAGAGCTCTCTCTCCTCTACAGCCCTTCGCCTACCGTCGAGTTCAGCCTGGACGCGGTGTTCATGGGGAGCGTCCCCGACTCCTCGATACCTACGGGTGACGTGACTCTCGACCCCTACGACGTTTACAATGTCGCCTTCACATGGACGCCGTTCGGGAGGGTAAGCGCGTACGTCGCCGTCGATAACCTGTTCAACGAGGAGTACGAGCAGTTCGTGGGTTTCCCCGCGCCGGGAGTGAGCCCGAGGGCCGGCCTCCGCCTCACCTTCTGATGCACACAATGTGTGCTCATATTCGATCCCTTCCAACTTCTACGATGAAGGGGAGATTCTCCATACTCAGTCGACACACGTTTGCCAGCGGATGCTATCCGCCGCACATAGTGCG
>DATIET010000174.1:0-11142 GCA_035455615.1 Thermodesulfobacteriota bacterium | reverse complement strand
GGGCGAAGTTAATCAAGGGGTTCGACCCCCGGAATCCGAAATCGATGGCGCTCAGGACACACTGCCAGACTTCCGGGTGGAGCTTAACGGAGCAGGACCCGTTCAACAACGCAGTGAGGACATGCGTCGAAGCCCTGGCTGCTGTTCTCGGCGGCACGCAGTCGCTCCATACGAACGCGCTCGACGAGGCTATAGCGCTCCCGACCGATTTCTCGGCGCGCATAGCGAGGAACACGCAGATCTACCTCGAACAGGAAACGAATATATGCAGGTCCATCGACCCCTGGGCCGGCTCTTATTATGTCGAATACCTTACGGACAGGATCGCTCACCGCGCCTGGGCACTCATAGAGGAAGTGGAGAAGTTGGGCGGGATGGCGAAAGCCATCGAGACCGGACTGCCCAAGATGAGGATAGAAGAGGCCGCCGCCAGGAAGCAGGCGAGGATAGACTCGGGCCAGGACACGATAGTCGGCGTCAATAAATACATCCCGGACGAAGACGCGGAGATCGACATATTAGAAGTCGACAACACTGCCGTGAGGGCGGCGCAGATAGAGCGCCTCAAGAAACTGAAGAAGGCGAGGAACAACGACGCAGTCAGGGCGGCGCTGGACGAGCTTACGAAGTGCGCGGAAACGGGCGAGGGGAACCTGCTTGAGCTCAGCGTGGAGGCGGCCCGGAAGCGCGCGACTCTGGGCGAGATATCGGACGCGTGCGAGAAGGCGTTCGGACGTTATAAAGCGGTAATCCGCACTATTTCGGGGGTATATTCGGGAGAGATGTCTGAAGACGCCGGGTTCAGGAAAGCGAGGGAGCTTGCGGACGAGTTCGCCTCGCTCGAAGGCAGGAGGCCCAGGATAATGGTCGCGAAGATGGGGCAGGACGGCCACGACAGGGGCGCCAAGGTCATCGCAACGAGCTTCGCCGATATGGGGTTCGACGTAGACATCGGGTCGCTGTTCCAGACGCCCAGGGAAGCGGCGCGCCAGGCCGTCGAAAACGACGTGCATATCGTAGGCATATCGAGCCTCGCCGCGGGCCATAAGACCCTCGTCCCCGAGCTGATAAGGGAATTAACGGATATGGGGCGGGGAGACATAATGGTCGTAATAGGCGGTGTGATACCCAAACAGGATTACGGATTCCTCTACAATGCGGGCGTCACGGCAGTCTTCGGACCGGGCACGGTCATTTCAAAAGCGGCTCAGGAAATACTCAGGATACTAATCGGAAAGGCCGGGGTTACTGCCTGAACCGTCATAGCCGGGGGGATCCGTATTTGTCTCATAAGAATGAATCCGCTGATTCAGGGCAATAAAAATTTGTGGACATATTACCGCAAACCTGAAAAAATAATAATATGGAAAACGCGCCCAAATTCGAGATCGACCGGATAACCCCCGGGGACTTGGACGGTATCGTTTCGATAGAGAACGTAAGCTTCCCCACTCCATGGCCGAGACGGGTCTTCGAGCGCGAATTAAAATCAGAGAGGTCCTATAACAGGGTGATCAGGTTTGGGGGAATGGTGGTCGGTTATATCGTGACCTGGACGATATACGACGAGGTCCATATCCTCAACGTAGCCGTGCACCCGGACTTCAGGAACATGGGACTCGGCGAGAGGCTCCTGAGAGACTGCATAGCCCATTCCGCCGGGAACGGATTGAAATACGCCATACTCGAAGTCAGGATTTCGAATACCAGGGCCAGGAGCCTGTACGAGAAAATGGGCTTTAAAACCATCCATACGAGAAGGAAATATTATTCCGACACCGGGGAAGACGCTTACGTCATGATGTTCGAGATCAAGCCCGCATAGAGGACGCCCGGGGCTTCTCAGTTTTTCCTTTCCGCCACATAATCTGCGAGCATGCCGAGAGACTCTTTACAGGTGCTCCCGGGCAGGGACGAGATCGCGCTTCGGGCTTTTTGTATGAAGCTCTTCGCTACTACCTTGGTTTTTTCGACGCCTTCATACTTTTCGACGAGGTTCCTTACGAAAACGAGGTCGCCTTCATTGAGACCGTCCCGATTGAGGAGAATATCGTTTACCTTCGTTCTTTCCTTGTCCGAGGCCCGGTCGAGCGAATAAAACAGAGGGAGCGTCATCTTGCCCTCGATCAGGTCCTGGCCGACCCCTTTCCCGAACTCCTTCTCGGAAGAGGAGTAATCGAGAGCGTCGTCCACGAGCTGGAAGGCCACCCCTATGTTGAACCCGTACTGCCCGACGGAGCGCTTTACCGCCTCATCGGCGCCCGCGAGTATGGCCCCCACGCTCCCGCAGCTTTCGATGAGCGATGCGGTCTTGTTTTCTATGATTCCGAAACACACCTCTTCGGACACTTCGAGCATGTTGCTGGCGCTCATGACCTCGAGCACCTGTCCCTCCGCAAGCCTGGCGGCGGCGTCGGTAACAGCCTTGATGAGCTCGAGGCTGCCGCAGGACTGTATCAGGCCTAAAGCCCTTGCGAGCATGAAGTCGCCCACGAGCACTGTCGCTTTATTGCCCCACACCACGTTCGAGGAGGTTTTCCCGCGCCTCAGCCTGGCCTCGTCCACCACGTCGTCGTGAAGCAGTGTGGCCGTATGAATGAGCTCGAGCGCGGCTGCGGAACATATCCTCTCTTTCCCGTCCATGAGTCCGCATGCCCCGCTTGATAGCAGGAGGACCGAAGGACGGAGCCTCTTTCCGCCGCTCCCCAGCAGGTACTTTGAAATCTCGTAAACGAGAGGCACGGGGGATTCGATATTGGCCTCAAGCTCCCTTTCGACCTCTTCAAGCTCCGGATTAATAATGGAAAGGATATCGGAAAATTCCATCGCAGTTTAAGTTATCTGAACAGTTAATATAAGTCAAAGAGCCTAAAAGATGTGATATTTTGAGTAAATGTTATATTAACTAACATGCTATCCGAGGGTCGGTATTAAGCGATGGTCCCGCTTACGCTGAGCGTTAGAAACTTTTTGAGCTACGGAGAAAACACCTCCACACTCGACTTCAGGGACTTCAGCATCGCGTGCCTTTCGGGAAGGAACGGGCACGGCAAATCGGCGCTTATTGACGCCCTCACCTGGGCGCTGTGGGGCCGGTGCAGGGTCAAGAACAAGGAAGAGGTAATAAAAAGAGGGGCCTCCGAATCGCACGTCGAGCTCGAATTCGAATCCGAGGGAAACAGGTACAGGATATTGAGGACCATATCGAAAAAAAAGGGCGGCTCGCAGAGCTCTATAGACCTCCAGGTATTTGACGGCGGCGCGGACTCGTACAGACCGCTCGACCAGGGCGTAAAGGCTCAGACCTCGATCGAGAAGATATTGAAGATGGATTACAACTCCTTCATCTGCTCGTCGTTCATACTCCAGGGAATGGCCGACGAGTTTACGAAGAGGACGCCCGCCGAGAGAAAGGAGGTATTGTCGAAGATTCTGGAGCTCGACGAATACGAGACCCTCACGAGGAGAGCGCGCGAGCACGCCCAGGCTTCGGGCGCGTCCGTGACCTCGCTCGAAAACGAAGCCGCGCGCCTCGACGGTGAAATTGCACAAAAAGAAACGATCGAAATGAAGCTCCTTGAACTGAGAAGCGAAGAGGATTCGGTTTCGTCCGGCATCGCCCGGTTCGAGGCGATACGCGGCGATCTGATAGGAGAATTCGAATCCGTGAAGTCCAGGCTCGAAACGCTTGTAAGACTGGGCAAAGAGAGGGATGCGCTGACGTCTCTACGCGGCAGGCTCGAAGAAGAGGCCCTCGTACTCGGCGAAGGCATAAAGAAAGACCGGGAGATACTTTCGCGGGAGAAAGAGATAGAGGACGGTTATACGAGGTGGAGGGACGCCGCGGCCCTCGACCGGGCGCTCGATGAAAAAAGGGTGGAGGCCCTGATACTCGATGAGCAGAGTACCGCGCTCAGCCACAAGATAAGCCAAAAGAGGACGGAGCTCGAGATGAGGGCCAGGGAGCTCTCCTCGAAAATAAAAGTGCTCGAAGTTAAGGCCGCATTGTCCGGGAGGCTAAAAAAAGAGAGCGGGGAAATCAGAAACAGGATCGGGGAATGTATGGAGACCGCACGGAAAGCAGAAGGGCTAAGGGAAGAGCTGAAGAATATAGGCGGGGAGAAGGAAGCGGCCGGGGCAAGAATATCCGAGCTCAATAAAAGAAAAACCGAGGAAGAGCAAAAGCTTCATGTGCTTGCCGCGGGGGACACGGGCGCACACTGCCCGCTCTGCGAATCGCCGCTCGAGGAAGAGGCGAGAGCCGCTCTCTCGGAAAAACTCAAGACTGCGATCATGGGACTCGACGGCGAGATACGGGGAGCCGGGAAGGACATCGCGGCCCTCGACAATAGGGAGAAAGCGCTCTACAAAGAGCTCGCCCCGGCCGACGCGAGGGTCAAGCTGCTTCCCGGACTGCACAAGGAGCTCGGCGAAAAGGAGCAGAGCCTCAAGGAATCGGAAGCGGCCGCGATCGAGCTCGGGGAAGTTAAAAACAGTTACGACGGCGTCTCTAAAACGATAGCCGGCGATGAATTCAAAAAAGAGTACGATGCGGAGCGGAAAGAGCTCGAACGGAAAAGGGACGCGCTCGGCTATGACGATAGAGAGCACAGGGCCGTCAAGGATACGCTTAAAAAGCTCGAGCACGCGTCCGGTGATAAAGAGACGCTCGAAAGAGCGAGGCTCGGCCTTAGCCTCCGCGAAAGCGAGGAGAAGAAGCTGACTGAGAGGCTCTCGGAAGAAAAAGAGAGACTCGAGGAAATTGAAAACGAGATTAGCGGACTAAGCGGCATAGAGACCGTGGCGAGGGAGATAAAGGAAAAAATGTCGGCGGCCGAGGAGAGGATATCGGCGCTAAGAAAGCAAAAGGACGGGCTGGTAATGGACATAAGCAGAGGCGTGAGCGCTCTCGAAAGGATAGAGCAGCTCGCGGCCAGAAGAAGCGAGATAAATATTGAGATCGGAGAGACGAAACGAGAGCTCCTCATTTTCCAGGAGCTCGCGAAAGCCTTTGGCAAGAACGGGCTCCAGGCGCTTATAATAGAGCACGCAGTGCCCGAGATAGAGGCGGAAGCGAATAAAATTCTCAACAAGCTCACGGAAGGCACAATGACACTCAGCCTCGAGATGGTGAGGCCGACGCAGAAAGGGGGAGAGAAAGAGACCCTCGAAATCTACATAGGGGACTCGTCCGGCACGCGGAGCTACGAAACCTTCTCCGGGGGCGAGGCGTTCAGAATAGATTTCGCGCTCCGGGTCGGAATCTCGAAATTCATAGCGAACCGGTCGGGCGCGCAGCTTAGGACGCTTGTGATCGACGAGGGCTTCGGGACACAGGACAGGGACGGACTCAGCCAGTTCGTGCAGGTGATAAATTCCATAAAGGACGACTTCGATAAAATACTGGCGATAACACACGTCGACGAATTTAAGGAAAGGTTCCCGGTCAGAATCGAAGTGACTAAGGAGCCGGGTTCGGGCTCGAGATTCGAAGTGGTGTATACATGAGGCCCTTCACGAACCGATGCCGGAGGAAATAGGCGGAAACACCAGCCGAGTATATTTATGAACTGGCTCGATATAACTATAGCCGCAATAATCGCACTTTTTACGCTCGTCGGGTTCTCGAGGGGACTCGTGAGTCAGATATTCTCCATCGCCGCCCTCCTGGGGGGGCTGGTAATCGGATTTATTTTTTACGACGTACTGGGCGATGTGTTTATCAGGGAAAGACTGGTGGAGAACGAGTCCGTAGCCGACGTCGGGGGCTTCATCGTTCTCGCGTTCGCTGCGTACGTGATCATCCAGACGGCGGGATGGATAACGTCGAGGCTGATAGGCACGCTTCATCTGAGTTGGCTCAACAGGATATGCGGAGGGGCCGTGGGGGCGGTCATGGGAGCGGTCGCCGCGTTCTTACTGTCGTCGTGCCTGAGTCTCTTCTACACGCAGCAGGACCCCATATTCAAACGCTCGGCGCTCCTCCCTTATTTGAACGAGGCGGCGCTTCTAGCCAAAGACGCCCTCCCTGAAGACTTCGAGAAGAGCTTCAACGGCGCGAGAGAGCTCGTGAGGGAAGAGGGACTCGACGCCGCGATGAAAATAAAGGATTCGGAGGCGGTCAAGGAAATCCTGAGAGAGAAGGACGACTCCAAAGAGAAAAACGATTAATCACCGGCCTCCGGCACCCCAAATGCCGCGCGGCCGAATGAGACCGGAGCCCCGCGCTTTCTTAATGACGGAATTTCGGTAATATTATCGGGTAATGATAGGCATTGAAACACTGGATGAATTCATTATCAGGAAGCAGACCGAATTCCCCTATGCGCGCGGGGACCTCTCCAGGCTCCTCAGGGACCTCGGACTCGCAGCCAAGATAGTGAACAGAGAGGTGAACAAGGCGGGTCTCGTCGATATACTCGGGAGCACGGGAAAAAAGAACGTTCAGGGAGAGGAGGTCAAGAAGCTCGACGTGTTCGCCAACCAGAGGTTCATCGCCGCGCTCGAGCTGGGCGGTCAGTGCTCGGGCGTAGCGTCCGAGGAGAACAAGGACTTCATAACGTTTCACGATGAAATATCCAAAGACGCTAATTATGTCGTGGCCCTCGACCCCCTCGACGGCTCGTCGAATATAGACGTCAACGTCTCGGTCGGGACTATATTCTCGATTTACAGACGTGTCTCGCCATCGGAAGGGCCCCTTACCGCGGAAGACTTCCTGCAGGAGGGGAGAAAGCAGGCGGCCGCGGGCTATATAATATACGGCTCGTCCACGATGCTCGTTTACACCACGGGATACGGCGTGAACGGCTTTACCCTCGACCCTTCCATAGGTGAATTCTGCCTTTCGCATCCTAACATGAGCATCCCCAAAGCCGGCAAGACCTTTTCCGTCAACCAGGGCAATTTCTACAGCTTTCCTGAAGGAGTAAAGCATTTCATCAAATATTGCAAAGAACCGGACAAAGCGACAAACCGCCCATACTCGTTAAGGTACATCGGCTCGATGGTCGCGGACATTCACAGAAACCTCATAACCGGAGGCATATTTCTCTACCCCGCCACCGCGGACGCCCCCAACGGGAAGCTGAGGCTCCTCTACGAGTGCAACCCGATGTCTTTCGTCATCGAGCAGGCCGGGGGAAGGGCAACTGACGGGTCGAGACATATAGTGGACATAGAGCCCAGGGAGCTCCATCAGCGAACACCCATATTCATAGGCTCGGAGCTGCTCGTATTGAAGCTGGAAGAGTTCCTGAGAGAGCATCCCTCGGACTGAACGCCCGCGGGGAGAGATTTTTTTTGCGCGTCTTATAACCGCTCACTAAACCTTAACAATCCGTTAATAATCCTCTCCGTGATCGCTTCGATACCGGCCTTCCTTTTTACTTGACATTTGAAAGTCAGGGTGTATCGTTTCAGATAAATCACCGCTACAGGAGAATTGTCATGGAAATCGAACTTGAATTGCTTGAAAAGGACGATGACTGGGAAGACGATGAGGACGAGTGGGATGAGGACGAAGAAGAGCTATGGGACGAGGAAGACGAAGACGGTTTGGATGAAGACGAGGATTGGGACGAGGAAGAGGAAGACGAAGAGGAGTGGGAGCAGGAAGAGGAACAGTCCATCAACTGATGTTGAGCTTACAACATTACGAACATCACAATTAGTTTCCGGGAAGATCAGACAAACATTTGAATTGAAGTATCCGATAAAGCCCGCACTTCTTTAATCTTCGGATTGAGATAACTACAGCGCGGTTTCCCAAAAAAGAACATCGAACAAGGATGGTGGAATTATATAACTCTGCTCGAACGCAAGGAACAACCCGCTTCGCTGTCTGTGCAGAAGTCAGACCCTTAGCGAGCCGCGGAACCCCCTGGCGGCATAGTAAGATTCTGCACCGTTGTGATACACGAAGACAGCGCCGTAGCGGCGGTCACAAAAGAGGGCGCCGCCGAGTTTTCTAATATCGGAAGGTGTTTTCACCCAGCTCGACGTTTTCGTATCGAAATTTCCAAGTTTCTGCAACTCTCGATATTGTTCTTCCGTTAAAAGCTCAATGCCCATGGCGGCTGCCATATCAATAGCGTCATTTTCCGGTTTATGTTCTTTCCTCGATTCCAGTGCTTCACGGTCATAACAAAGACTTCTGCGGTCTTTAGGACTTTCCGCCGAACAATCATAAAAAATGTATTCGCCCGTCTTTTTATCATGACCGACAACATCCGGTTCACCGCCGGTTCTTTCCATTTCATTGAGTGACCTCAGTTTTTCAGTACTGGCTTCCAGCTTTGCCTGTACTTTATCCCATTCAAGACCTTTATGGCGGTTCATGTTTTTCTCAAAACGGGCTTTCAACGCTCCGAGCAGCTCTTCACGCTCCTCCGGCGGCAACTCTTTTTTATTGCTGTTAATGTTGTTCATACTTTTATATTATCTCTGCGGCGGCTCTGTAAATCCATACCCTTCCGCGCTTCACACGGCTGAATTGGCCGGGGGAAAAAACCGAAAGTCAGATTTTGGTGCCCGGGGCCGGACTCGAACCGGCACGGGCGCGAACCCGAGGGATTTTAAGTCCCTTGCGTCTACCTGTTCCGCCACCCGGGCTTTCTGACAATTCCGCATTCCGAGACTGCCTAGAAATAATAACAGGAAGGAATGTATTTTACAGCCTTTGACTAGTCATTCAATAGTGGGTTATAGGGACGCAGCCGGCGGGTTCCCCGCGGTGACAGCAAGGTTTTGTCATTCCTAAATGTATTTATCGGGAATCTCGTCGTTATCTGTCTTTGCGAGCAACGATTTCGAGCGAGGAATCGGTCACCCTTGGCTGAAGGCAATAAAGCATATATGCACTGGGAAAGACCGACTGAATATATCTGCTAACGTAAGTTAGCGTAGCGCGGCAATCTCATGAAAAAGATGAGATCCTGAAACAAGTTCAGGATGACGAAAAAAAGATCGCCACGGCCGCAGTGCGGCCTCGCGATGACAGTAAGGTCCGCCCGCACCCCCTGATAGATTTATAAGGTACCCCCTCACCCTCTCCCTCAGCTGCCGGAGGTAGCGGACGCGCAGCAGCCGCCTCTGCCGGAGGCTCCGTCACCGTCCGGGAAGCCGCATCTTCACTTCCTGAATCAGCCAGCCGTTGCCGTCCGGATCACTGAACGAGGCAAATGAGAAGTAGGAACGGCCTTCCGGGTCGCGCCCGACGATGCGCGGGTTCTCCACGGCGTTGTTGAAGGGGCCGCCGGCGTAGTGGAAGACCGCGCTCACGTCGGCGCCCCGGGCGATCAAGTCGTTGCGGGCGGCGTCGACGTCGTCCACCACCAGGACCAGATGGCCGATCGAGCCCGGGCGGGCGGAAGTGATCCCCTTGCCGATTATTATCGAGCACTCCGAGCCGGGAGGCGTCAGCTGCACCCCCCGGAAGTCCCCGGCGGCGAGGTCTATATCCACCCGAAACCCCAGCGACTCGTAGAAGCTTTTGGCCCGATCGACGTCGGAAACGGGCAGCACCAAAACTTCGAGTTTCATGTCCATGATTTTCCACTATCTCAAATAAATAGATTCATGTCAATATCGATTTTCGATAGATTCATTATACATAATCATTACGGAGCAATCACAGAAGACCCATTGGAGAAGCCGGACCGAATTTTATACAAAACTACAGGATGGAATTATTAATCAAAATACTTCGGGTGAGTTTGTATATTAGTATAGAAGCCCCGGGCATCCAATAAGGAGTTATTTTTAGCCCGGGGCTCCGGAAAATCAAATTCAGTTAAACTCACAAAAAGCTGCCGGAAATTAATTTACATATAGAATCCAACCGCCTGCTGTTTGTTCAGCTTTACCCGTGATCTTAACATCGGTATGGTTGGGATTCAGCGCTACCTTCATCAACCCTTCCTGCAGGCCTTGAAGATAATACACTTTATTATCCTTGCTAACTATAATGTGTTCATGCGGGGGATCATTGTTACAAGGACCGGTAGCAATTACCGGAGTAACTGTACCCTTTGAATAATCGGGTATTAAACAAATAACATTACCTTCCACGGTAACCATCTCATCAGCGGCAAAGCTGGTACCAACCAGAGAAACCATAAATGAAACTACAAATACAAAAGACAGAACGATATAAGTATTAAATCTCATTTGCAGTACCTCCCCATGTTATGATGATTTACTATAATCAAAATGACGATTAAATGTCAAGACTGCCAAACCGAGCCTATAAATAACTACAAATAACAAAGGACTTATAATATTGAAATTATCAGCTGATATATATTTTCAATTAATCGGATATGGCTCGCACACAAAGATCGGAATGTCCCGGGTTGTGCGCTTTCTGTAGTCGGCGTAAGGGGGGAAGTATTGGTCACAGACCGGCCAGAGTGCGGGCTTTTCTTCCGGCGCGGCGAGGCGTGCCCGGAGCTTCATGCTGCGGCCGCGGTGACGCACCACTATCTCGGGATACTTTACGATGTTGTGATACCAGACGGGGTTCGCGGGGGCGCCGCCCAGCGACGCGACCAGAAGCACGCCGTCCCGGTAAGGGACGTACATAAGCGGCAACGTCAATGTACGTCCGCTCTTTGCCCCCTTCATCGTAACGAAGCAAATCTCCCTGCCTCCGAAACTGTTGAAAAGGCGGCCGTCCGACAGGCGGTTCAGAGACACCTGCGCGCGCGCGAAGGTCTTGACTATCCAATGCGGGTATTGCGCGCCCGATGATGCCGCAGCGGGTTCAGTCGTCATGCGGGGCCTCCTGTATCGACTGAATCGCTTGACTCATTCGCCATTGAAGGACGCTCCTTTAATATGCATAAACAATCGTAATATAACTGGTTCGGGTTAGTCAACTCAGACTTGCATGCAAAACCCTGACAATTTCTAACTTAAGTGCGTGTCCAGGGACCTGTAATCACACCCCCGCACCCCCTGATAGATTTATAAGGTACCCCCTCACCCTTCCCCGTCCCTGAGCTGACGGAGGTAGCGGACGCGCAGGAGCCGCCTCTGCCAGAGGCTGTCGGCCGGGTCGGGCTCGCCGGGCTTACCGAGCTTGATTGAGTTTGGACAAGGGGGTTTTTTTGGAGGCGGCGCCCGGATTCGAACCGGGGC